>JANWYU010000011.1 GCA_025055135.1 Pseudobdellovibrionaceae bacterium
GATGCCACGAAATCCCAACTATCGATTTTTTAATATTTAATAATTTAATAAGCTTTTTTCAATATCATTCCAAATGATTAAACACAAGCAATTTTAATTAACTTAAGGTTGCAATTAGCTGGGCAATCAATAAGGAAACAACAGACATCACCTTGATCAATATCGAAACCCCTGGACCCGATGTATCCTTAAAAGGATCTCCTACGGTATCCCCAATAACTGCAGCCTTATGAGCATCAGAACCTTTCTTATGACCCTTTAACCCCCCTTTTTCTATAAATTTTTTGGCATTATCCCAAGCGCCACCCGCATTGGCCATAAAAAGGGCCATGGTCGCCCCTGCTGCCATCGCACCAGCCAACGTTCCCGCTAAAGCCTGAGGACCCAATACAAAACCTACCACCACAGGAACAACCACTGCTATTAATCCAGGAAGAATCATCTCCACTAAGGCAGCCTGAGTGGCAATATCCACTATTTTTGCTGGTTGTGGTTCTGCCTTGCCTTGCAACAAACCTGGAATTTCACGAAATTGCCGAGCAATTTCTACCACAATCTTTTGAGCCGCACGCCCCACAGCCAACATGGTGGTGGATCCCACCAAAAACGGTAACACGCTACCAATCAAAATCCCAATTAATACCCGACTAGAAGCCAGATCTAAGGTAATTTCGGGTAAGCCAGCCAAACTACGAACGTGGTTTACTTCCATGTTAAAGGCTGAAAACAAAGCCAAAACCGTCAAAATGGCAGAGCCAATGGCAAAACCCTTTCCAATTGCCGCCGTCGTGTTACCTACAGCATCAAGTTCATCGGTAATATTGCGCACATTCTCACCCAACCCCGCCATTTCAGTAATACCGCCGGCATTATCGGCGATAGGTCCATAGGCATCAACCGTCATCACCACGGCCGTACCCGCTAACATCCCTACCGCTGCCAAAGCAATACCATAAAGACCCAATACCCGATCAGCCACATAAGCAGCGATAACCACAATGATCATGGGAATCCCCACCGACTCCATTCCGACCGCCAAACCACGTATCACCCCAGTTGCCGCCCCCGTTAAATTTGCTTCTGCTACCTGTCGAATCGGTTTCATGGCCGTGTAATACTCAGTAATCAAGCCAATCAGAGCTCCGCCAAAGGCTCCGGCAGCTAAAGCAATGGTAACACCTTGTGAAATTCCCAACCATGGTAACACCAATGCACACAAGCCCGTAGTCAAAATCGGTGGTAACACCAAGCTGTTGCGCAACACCTGAGCTGGAGACTGATTCCTAAGCAGGCGAGCTACGAAGATCACGAGAACTGAAATAACCAAGCCCACCCCCGAAAGAAAGATGGGTAACATGATGGCGGTAAAACGGACAACTTCTGCAGAAAAATTCTGGGTTACCAAAGCAGAAAGAGCGTCTTGGTTGATGGTAATTCCAATGGCCATAGCCGAAACTATGGCTGCTACCATCGATTCGTAAATATCCGCCCCCATTCCTGCTACATCTCCTACATTATCTCCCACATTATCTGCTATTACCCCAGGGTTGCGCGGATCATCTTCTGGAATTCCCTCAATCACCTTTCCTGCTATATCTGCCCCCACATCAGCCGCCTTGGTATAAATCCCACCACCAATACGGGCAAATAGAGCAATACTGCTTGCCCCAACAGCGAAAGAATGAAGGATAGTGCCCAATTCACTATGCCCTTGAAATATTACAAACAACAACCCAATACCCAAAACGCCCAGCCCAGCTACCGAAAGCCCCATGACCGCACCACCATCCAAGGCAACAAGAAGGGCATGGGATTTTATTCCCGAGGTTGCTGCTTGTGCCGTACGCACATTGGCATAGGTAGCTGCCTTCATCCCGAAAAATCCTGCTAATAAACTTAAAAAGGCCCCGCCAATAAAACTTAACGCCGCAATACCACCCAATGCAAAACCGATGAGCGCACCCACAATCACCGCATAAACAGATAAAACTTTATACTCCCGAAATAAAAAGGCCATTGCCCCTTCTCGAACATAAGCTGCTATGCGGTTCATGGTTTCCGTACCAGCTGGCTGCCGTTTAACACGTACATATAGGATTAAGGCCACCAATAAGCCCACCAGACTGGCAATAACTGGACTCAGTAACAACTGTTCTAAACTCATATCGTCACTCCCATCACTACATTTGCTAGTTGAATAGAATAAAAATTTTATCTAAAAATAGGGGCAAAGTTGTGTCAACCATCTCACATTAGCCAATTGACTTGGAGTGGTGAACCGCATAGTGTGATTGGCATGCTGGTTAATGAGAAGCAGTTACTATGGTTCCAAAGTGCTATTCCCCAATCGTATCAAAAAGGAGACATTATCTATCACCAGGGAGAGCCCCACAAAGGGTTGTTTTACATTCAAAAAGGGGTGGTAGGCATTCGACACACAACTCATTCAGGAAGAGAGCACTTATTACGACTGTATAAATGCCATTCTTTCTTCGGTCATAAAGCCCTTTTAACCCACGAGCCGTATTTTGCTAACGCCTTTGCCATGGAGCCAGTTCAGTTACTTTTTCTGCCCAAAGGACAAGCATTGGAATTGTTTGAAAAAAACCCCCTATTTTATCGAGAGTTGGCAGATTTGTTAGCCAAAGATTTAGCCCGCTGTGAAATACAACGCGTGATGATTTTGGAAAATCAAATATTGGCCCGCACAGCTCAGGCAATTGTTTATTTAAAAGAGTTCTTCCCCAACCGGCATTGGACCAGACAAGAAATCGCCGATTTTATTGCAAGCACCTCTACTACCGTCATCAAAGCACTCGGAGAACTTGAGCGACGCGGCCTTATTGAACAAAGTGGTCGTCACATTATTATTAAAGATCGAGAGGGGTTGTTGGCCATTCATGAGGATGAGGTTTTTTAAGCCTTTAATTATTTAATCTTTTGGTTTTTCGTTTATTTTTTTTATTTTCAAAGCCCAAAAGCGGCTACTAAGTGGGTAACCAAGACAAACAGATCATTGCACCACAAATTCCGTAAAGTAAACATCTCGAATTACACCTTCCTCCAACACGCGATTTATGCTTTGCAGAATAGCATCTTTAAGAATTAATTTCCCTGATAGGGAGTCAATTTCATGAAACTCCGTTGATTGCAAAACTTTAATTATTTGATCTCTAATCTTGGTTTTGATAGCAGGGGACATAATTTCCTGGTAGGTAAAATCATCCAAAACTTTAAAGGTAACACTCACTTTAATCATTCTCTGAGGTAACCCATTGAGATTGGTAACAATCTCCTCAAAGGGAACCATTAAGGGATGGAAATTGGGTAACCCGGCCTCAACTAACGATAAGGCAGCAGTCGGCCGACGTCCTTCTTCCATAAGACGGAGTCTCTCCTCATCCAGTTTGGCCAGTTCCTGTTCCAAAACTACCGGAGGTTGATAACCCAGTGTATTAAGATAAACTACAATCACCGACACGATCACAACAGAAATTTGAATAAACCCAAACGCCAAAAATAAAATAAACTTCCAATCACGTTTTGATGGACCAGATTGAGGGTCTTTTTCCGCTGGGGTTTGTGCCATAACTCATGTATCGACGCAGTAACAAAAATCTAGATCCGACCAAGGTCTTAAAAACGTCGGGAATCAGTCTTGTCACTCTCTTTTTGAGACTGTGTCGAGATCCTACTGATTACAGATCATTTAGGATCAAAAACCTTCGAACAGAGAGAATTCTGAGTTTGATATAGATGATTCCTTCTAATGATCCTAACAACTTCAGGGTCCGTATACTGATTTAGCAGCAGCAAGTCCTCATTTCCATTGCGGACCAAATTGCGTAAGCCAGTTGAACTTAATTTCCCTTGGAAACTCGAGAAGGGAATTACCCTCCGTCCTTTAATTTCTCGACTGAGTCCTTGATCCACTCCATCGCGAAGGTGAACCAAAAAAACTTGAGCTAACCCCATCCAATGAATATTAGTTTCAAAAATATCATGTGCTTGGGCCGCTACATCAGAACCCATAATGGCAAAAATTTGAACTTGATTGTGGGTTTTGCTAAAAAGATCAAGAAACTGATGGGAATAACGAGATGGATCAAAGTCCTCCACCGATGGGATTGCTACCCGATCAAAATCACGAAATAGCGCCTTAGTCATTTCATAACGAAGCAAAAAAGGAGAGGCATTGGGCTTATGAAGGGCCTGTTCGTTGGGTAACATAATGACAAAATCAGCCAAACGCTGTTGAATCACGTCTTTTACAATCTGAAGATGAGCACGATGGGGAGGATCAAAAGTTCCTGTAAAAAGTGCTACTCTGACGTCCGGCTGATTGGGAATCAATCGCCAATCAAGATTGGAGGTAGCATAAGAATTACAAACCCAATTAATAATTAATAAAAAAACGAGAAAATGAAGTCTTGCAAAACGAGTTACTACAAAAGTTAATCCAATAACCGCTTCTTTTTTGGACCTGCGACTCGCAACGGAAAACACTCGAAATCCCCCTCTCTCGAAGACTTTTTCAGATTTTTTAATCTCAAATTTATTGATTTCAAATGTTTCATTTTTTTCCTACAAAACGTTTTCAATTAAACTGTAATCGGGACAAGGCTTGTTAATCAGAAGCAACCCTATAACATTCCGTATGATTTTTCAAATGATTTTGAATCAGTGATTCGGAGTAATGTAATATTTAACAAATAATTTAATTAACAAAATTAAACAAAATTATTAATAGAATTTAATAAATAATATTAACTAAAGCTATTTTTTTAGAGGTGGGGGTAGGAAAATTTGGAATTACAAAAATTACAAAAAAATGAAAAATAACTTATTGGTCAGTTTCTTGATTCATTAAAGATCAAGTTGGGTATTTGTCATCAGCTCTTCAATGGTGGTAACCCCAGCTAAAACCTTTTCAACGCCATGATCTCGGAAGGTAGTCATTCCTTTTTGTACCGCCAATTTACGAATGCTACCACCATCCTTACGTTGCAAAACCAAACTACGGATCTCATCATCCACCACTAAGATTTCAGCAATGAGACTTCGCCCCAAATAACCTTTGTTGCCGCATTTTTCACAGCCTACTGCCCGACAAATGTTGGATTGACTTGCTCTTTGACGTGATACACCTAACATGGCCAATTCCAGATCGGAAGGAGAATAGCGCTCTTTACAATGAGGGCATAAAATACGCACCAAACGTTGAGCCACCACAGCAATCACACTAGTTGCCACCAAAAAAGGTTCAGCTCCCACATCTAAAAGACGAGGAAAGGCGCCGGCCGAATCATTCGTATGAAGAGTTGAGAAGACAAGGTGTCCCGTTAAAGAGGCCTGAATTGCCAACTCTGCCGTCTCTTGATCTCGAATTTCACCCACCATAATTACCTCAGGGTCTTGACGCAAAAAGGCCCGTAGTCCAGAGGCAAAAGTCAAACCAATTTTGGGATTAACCTGCACTTGCCCAATGCCATGAATACGCTGTTCCACCGGATCTTCGATGGTTAAAATATTAATATCAGGAGTGTTGATGCGGGTTAAACAGGCATACAAAGTCGTCGATTTACCAGAGCCGGTAGGACCTGTTACCAATATAATTCCGTACGGACGACGAATAATTTCATCAATAGTTTTAAGATCTTTTTCGGAAAAACCAAGCTGCTCTAAGGATAAAATAACGTGAGAACGGTCTTGCAAACGCATCACAATCCGCTCACCAAAAGTGGCAGGCACCGTACTCACCCGAATATCAATATCTTTACCTCCAATCCTCAATGGTATCCTTCCATCTTGAGGTAACCTTTTTTCGGCTATATTTAAATTGGCCATCACTTTAATCCGGGAAATAATGGAATTTTGTAACTTCTTAGGTGGCTTAAATACGGTATAGAGCA
>JANWYU010000030.1 GCA_025055135.1 Pseudobdellovibrionaceae bacterium
AGAGAAAAAGAGAGAAAAAGAGAGTGAACAGATGACAACAAAACCTTTAAAGAACTCCATAAAACGGGATGGATTACACCCCAAATTCTATAACTCCATGAAACATGCCCTATCGTGTGAAGATTGTAGCCATTTTGCACCCTCTAGTGGAATCTGTACCATAGGATATGTTAATCATTGGCATCGAAAAAAATTTCAAGAGCATGAATACCATTTAACAGGGAAAATGGCCTTATGCCGCTTTATCGAAATCGATTAATTTTGTAAATTAAATAGTTATGGGTTACTTTAAGCACATTATTTTCGATTTAGACGACACCTTACTGGATACCTCCCAAATCTTGATCCCCATACGATCTGACGAAGCGCAATTTTGGAAACGCCTTCAAGAACCCCTTCCTTTGTTACCCGGAGCTTTAGATAATTTAAATTATTTAAAAAGAAAATATATACTTCATCTACTCACACAAGGAAAAAAGAAATATCAAGAACAGAAGATTAGGAGCATGAATATTTCTGAATTTTTCTCTCAAATAACAATTATTGAAACTGAGCAATCCCAAACCAAGGAGGATTTTTTTGCTACCTTCTGCGACAAATATCAAATCCCACCCCACCAAGTCTTGAGTGTGGGTAATCGTCTATCCACAGATTTAGGACCCGCTAAAAAGTATGGAATGATGACCTGTTGGTTTTGCTACGGCGAAGGGCAGGACGAAGAAGCCCAGAATTACTATGAAAAACCAGACTTTATTATCCGACACCATTATGAAATGATTAAAAAGTGTCGACTATAATTAGTAGCATTGTTTCTCTATGCCCCATTCCTCAAGAAATTAAAAATGAATTTGAGATTGAAAGTCTTGATCCCCAAAAATTACCCCAGTTGCTCGCTACCCATTTGAAGGAAACAGAAATCGACCAACGATTTCCTTTTATATGGATTACGGATCAAATCGATATTCCTGGACCCGAATTACCCTATTCTTCCGCCATCCTTTTAAGTTTGGCTCCTGATCAATTAGAAAAGGCAATCAAAGATCCTCTGTTGAAAGAAAAATGGTGGCACTATTACACGAAAGGACACCGACTGTGGATTGTTGGTAACTCAAGTAGTGAGTTAAAACAATGGCTTTATAAAGCTCGAAATTGGATTTATCAGCAGCAGATGATACAAAACGTTCATGTTCATAGAAACGACGCTGTTCAAAAAGCAACCCAAATTAAACAAGACCAAAAAGTTACCAATCTAAGGCAAAAAAAAGCACAGATAGCACGATTAAAAAAGGAAATACATAATCAGGTGCAAATTTTACGCTTTGCTGCCAAACTCATGAAAGCGAAGTCTAGATTGGACGCTACCAAAATTAAAAGAAAATTTTTTCCTAAATATATTCCCCCTCAAGCTGATAAAATTAGAGAAGAAGTTTTAGCCTTGCTTAACTTAAAAAAGGAGACCGAAAAGGAAGAAAGGCTAAAACGCAACTTACTTAAAAGACTTCCCTCCACACTTTTGATGGTTAATAACCAATATGAGCTTATTGACTCTAACTTAAAAAAGGATATATCGCAGGAAACAAGGAAAAAATTCTGTTACCAAGTTTACTTCAAAAGAAACACCCCTTGCCCAGGTTGTTCTTTAGGAGAAAAAACATTTTTTGAAATCAATCTAGATGATGGAAAAAAGCGTAAGGTCTTTAGTCACATGCTCCAGATTAATGCTTCAAATCCAAAAATTTTTGTAAACTTTTATCAAGATCCATCCTCCCAACAACTCAACATCCTTCATCTCTCCGAAAAAAGTAAATTTGATGAGTTAGGGATACTTAGTGCCAGTCTCATACATGAGATCAATAATCCCCTCAATATCATTTTGAGTTACACTCAATTAGCCCTTGGGACACTAGCCAACGAAAACAAGAATTGGGAACAACTAAAAGATGATCTTAAAGCAATCGAAGCAACCGTAAAGCGTTGCCGTGATTTGGTCAATCAACTTCTCATTTTTACCCGCATACGCTTTTCTCAACCGAGTCAATCCATGGCCGAATTGGTAACCGCAGCTTGGGCAGTGGGGGCACTAGAAAGTACGCAACATACACCTATGAACCCACAAATTACCTCTCATTTAGAGGACGCCTTTGTTAATGATGCCCTTACCATTTTAATCATGCATTTTACCGAACAACTCTCCTCCCTTTATCACAAATCGCTTACAGGTAAATTACCTTATCAGGCCCAACCACATTTACAGATAGATCAACTCAAAACTGCCATTAGAATTCGCTGCTACATGCCTCACCCTGTTTCGAAGAAACACCTGGAATCCATAGTGACCCAGTCTTTAGGATCTTTTCATTTAAACTTCGGACAACTGCGATTTATTGAAAACACAAAGAGTTCCGTCCTAGGACTAGAAATTCAATTCCCTCGTCCAGATCGGGATGACAAATTTTGACCAATAAAAATGAATTAAGTTAGTCTGATGACAGTGGCTCCAGGAAGGAGTTGTTATGTCGCGACTGATCCCAATGATTGGGAATAGCGCTTCGATTCAAAATGTTTTTCAATTAATTGAAAAAATTGCCGACTCTGATTCCACCGTTCTTATCACTGGCGAATCGGGAACAGGAAAGGAACTGATTGCGCGATCCATTCATAGTCTTTCCCATCGCAAACATGAGTCGTTTATAGCTATTAATTGCGCTGCCATACCAGCCGATCTTCTGGAAAGCGAACTCTTTGGACACGTCCGGGGGGCTTTTACCGGGGCCATTCAAAATAAAGCAGGACGCTTTGAATTGGCTGATGGAGGAACCATTTTTCTTGATGAAATTGGGGATCTTGCACCCTTACTTCAAGTAAAATTACTTAGGGTGCTTCAAGAAAGATCCTTCGAACCAGTGGGCGGCACTAAGTCCATCCACGTTGACGTGCGGGTAATCGCCGCTACCAATAAAAATCTCACCGAATTGGTGAAGAAAAACCTTTTTCGAGAGGACCTCTATTACCGGCTTAACGTGATTCCTATTGAAGTCCCTCCCCTCCGAGAACGGAAGGAAGACATTCCCCTGTTGCTTGATCACTACATTAAAACATTAAATATTCGGAAAAATAAAAAAATCCAAGGCGTTACCGATCAAGCATTGAGTGCCCTAATTAATTATCCCTGGCCTGGTAACATTCGTGAATTAGAAAATCTTGTAGAGCGTATGGTAATCCTTAAAGGAGAGGGCGTTATCGATTATGCTGATTTACCCCAACCCTATCGTTCTTCTTCATCCCATCCTGCTGAAGTATCACATGCCATGTTGGAACCTTTTGTTCCTCATTTTCAATTTCCAGAATCAGGGATTGATTTTAATTCCGTAGTTGATCAATTCGAAAATCATTTGCTCTTAATGGCACTGGAAAAAACTAAGTGGAATCGTAATCAAGCAGCTCAGCTGTTAGGTATTAATCGAACAACCCTAGTAGAAAAGCTAAAGAAAAAAGGCTTAAAACCAGCTACCTCAGTGGTTTCCCAACCCAAACCACAACACCATATCTCCTCTGTTCTTCCCGATCGTACCCACCAAATCAATATTCCCCAACCCGATCAGAATCTAGAGATATAACAGCACTTAATTTTTACAAAACTAATGGTTTTTCGTTGATTGATTGATTGATTCATTGATTGTTAATTGAGATTTTCTGGTAACCACACACAGAATCGCGTCGGATTGTTACCCTCAAAGGTAATTAGTCCTTTATTTTT
>JANWYU010000036.1 GCA_025055135.1 Pseudobdellovibrionaceae bacterium
ATTTATGCTTTCACTCAATACGGTTCCACACTCTATGTAGGTGGGGCGTTTACCAGCATAGGAGGACAGTCGCGAAACCGAATTGCAGCCCTAGATACAGTCACCGGTAACGCCACAAGCTGGAACCCAAATGCCAATAACTCAGTCAATACCCTTGCTCCATCAGGTAGCACCTTGTATGTGGGAGGAAGCTTCACCTCCATTGGAGGACAGTTGCGAAACTATGTTGCCGCGCTTGATACCACAACAGGTAACGCAACCTCATGGAACCCCAATGCCAATGGACCGATTTATGCTTTCACTCAATACGGTTCCACACTCTATGTAGGTGGGGCGTTTATTAGCATAGGAGGACAGTCGCGAAACCGAATTGCAGCCCTAGATACAATCACCGGTAATGCCACAAGCTGGAACCCAAATGCCGACGGTCCTGTAAGAACCCTTGCTATATCAGGTAGCACGATCTTTGTAGGAGGAGAGTTCTCAGTCATAGGAGGGGAACCCCGCAACAGGATCGCTGCCCTAAATACGTACACTGGCTCCGCTAGCCCGTGGGATCCAATCGCCAACAATTCTGTTTATTCCCTAATGATTGACGGTTCTACCCTTTTTGTCGGGGGCGCCTTTGATAAAATTCTCGAACTCACGCGAAATCGCATCGCTGCTGTTGATCCACTAACCGGTATGGCGGATGTGAATTGGAACCCAAATGCCAGTGCCCCCATCCATACCCTTGCTCTCTCCGGGCCCACCCTATATGTGGGCGGCACGTTTACCACCATTGCCGGACAATTACGGAATCATATTGCCGCTCTTAACGTGGCTACAGGCGATGCTTTGTCCTGGAATCCCAACGCCAATGGACCGGTTCATGCTCTGGCCCTTTCTGGCTCTACCCTGTACGTAGGGGGGTCATTTACCAATATTGCAGGACAGTCACGAAACCGCATAGCCGCCCTTGACGTTTCTTCGGGCAATTCCTTGGCATGGAACCCCAACGCCAACGGCCCTATATTTACCCTGTCCATCGCGGGAGATACTTTATATGTAGGGGGTGAGTTTTCTACCATTGCTGGGCAGGCCCGTTATCGAGTTGCTGCCTTTGATATTTCCCATCAAACGTTAACTGGTTGGGCTCCCTATGGATTCCGCCATTTCCGCTCCACCCGCGTTATCGCCACCCAAGGAACCCGTATTGCAACGGGAACAGAGTTTTGAAGGAACATTCCCCTCTATGAAATTTTAATTGTCGCTATTTTATAACATTTTAATTCTAAAGAATTGGTAACAATTCAATTCTCCAAAGCTGGTAACAAGCGAAAAAACATTTTTAAGGTGTTACTCCTTGTGACCCCCACCACTTCCTCTAAAGACACATTTTTGACTCGCGCAATTTCGGCTGCCACAAAATGCGTATAAGCCGGCATATTCTTTTTGCCGCGATAAGGTACGGGGGTTAAATAGGGGGCATCGGTTTCCACTGTTAAGCGATCAATGGGGAATCGTGCCACTTGCTCACGGAGCTTTTGAGCATTTTTAAAAGTAACAATTCCACTAATAGACAAATACCATCCCAATTCTAATACGGCATCGGCAAATACATCCGAACCCGAAAAACAATGAATAATTCCTGTTACTTGAGACCCAAAATTTTTTAATATGGCAAGAGTATCAGCTTCCGCATCGCGCATATGAACTTGCACTGGAAGGCCCAAAGAGCGAGCCAGTTCCAATTGTTCCTCAAAGGCCCGTCGTTGCTGATCCGGGGCGCTATTTTGATAAAAATAATCAAGACCCGTTTCGCCAATAGCTACTACCCAAGGGTTTTTGGCCCACTCCCTAATGCGCTCCCCAACTTCCCTACGCCACTCAACAGCTGCATGAGGATGAACCCCCAAACTGCAAAAAACCCGAGGATAGTATTTTTGAGCCAAATCCAACACAACAGAATGATCACTCGGCTCAGTTCCTATGGTTATGAGTTCAGTAACACCTAACTTCTCTGCCTCCGCTAATGCAGATTCCGAAGCTAGATCTAATTTGTCCAAATGAGTATGAACATCAATTAAACCTTTTTGTTGAGTCATGTTACTAAATAACCGAATATCCTTGAAAGGATCGAGCCAAAACCAAACCATCCAAAGCCAATCGAGGGTCCACATTCTGACGAAGCGCCGTCACCCAGGAAATGAGGTATGAAACCTCATTAAAGGGAAATGTCAAATGACTGACCCACATTTCCATTTCTGAGATTTGATCAACATTATATATCAACCCATGGGCAGATTCCCCCAAATGTTTTCTTGGCGCCAAGGAATTTCCATTACTATTACTAGGGAGGGCCGTCTTCAATATTAAAAGATCACGCAAATAAAACAGCATAAAAGATAGATACGATTGATAATTATTTTTATTAATCGTTGCCCCCCAATCTTCTTCTCCTCTTCGTCCCTGTAACATGGCCTTTACTAATTCCCATGCCTTTTGGCGGACCCCCTGATCAGCACTTTCCACCACAGTTAAGAGCCTACCCGGACTTCCTTGACTCATACGGACCGCCCAATCTGGATATTTAGGGAAAAGTGATTTTATCTCTACCAGTTTCAGTGGCTTAAAAGTTACCCAAACTGCTCGGGATCGAACGGTGGCTGGTAACATCCAAGGAAAGGAGCTAATCAAAATCACACAAGTTCCCTCAGGAGGCTCTTCTAAAGCCTTTAAAAAAGCATTCGCCGCTTGAATGTTCATAGCATCTGCCTGATCCACCACAACAAAACGCAACTTGCGAAAACCCTTTAGCTCCAGAAAATGCAAAACCTGCCTTACTTGGTCCACTCGAATCTGCTGTTCAATGGGGTTTACTTGGAACACCGATTCTGATTCATTATTTTTGATACGTAGGCAACTGCCACAACCTCCACAAGGCCGAATTCCCCCATCTTCACAAAGAGCATATTGAGCCAGTTTCAAAGCCATCAATCGTTTACCGATGCCTTCTGGCCCAGCAAATAAAAGACATTGGGCCAAGCGCCCTCGATCCAATTGCTGCCGTAAAATGTTCCACTGATCGAAATGGCCCACTACATCCATCATTTCATCCCATCGTTTAACGCCATCATTTAATCCTCATGTAATTCCGCCATTGAATCTCTCACATGGTCCCATCAAGTCACTTAATCCAATCCCGACGTTTTAACTCCTGTTCTAGTAACATTTGTAATTGATTTATTTCGGCCTCAGCATCCAAAACCAGCCAACGAGCGGCGTCTGCTGAGCGGGCTTGCTCCAAAAAAGATTCCCTAACCCGATGATGGAACTGCTCTGCCTCTGATTCGATCCGATCATCGCTTTCGCCTCTTTCTCGGTTGCGTTTCTCCCTTCTTCTTTTAGCAGCCGCCACACTCAAATCAAGTAACACCACCAAATCAGGAAAAACACCATCTGTGGCAAAGTCATTGAGCGTCCGCACCCATTCCTCTGATATTTGTCGACCGGCAGCCTGAAAGGCAATAGAACTCGCCACATAGCGATCACAAATCACCCAGCGTCCATTCTGCAACGCCGGACGAATCAAGCGATCAACATGCTGGGCGCGAATAGCCTCATAAAGTAACAATTCGGCTCTTGGGGTTGGCGCTTCCCCCTGAGTTCGCACTAAAAAATGCCGCAATTCCTCTCCCAGTAACGTCCCTCCTGGCTCTCGCGTGCGCACATAATCGATCCCTTGTCTTTTCAACAATTCCTCAAGACGTTCCATCAAAGAACTTTTACCTGATCCATCTAAACCTTCAAAAACAATAAAGGGCATAAACCAAGATTAAAAAGAACTCAGCCTGCTGTCACGCAAAACACATCACGTTTCTGAGGCATAACGTAGCAATATAGACTGGATCTTGTGACGTTCCTCCTTTTCACGCTTCCGCCACTGCACAAAATCCTTGTCAAAGAACCGAGTTAGCTTTTCTAAATTGGGAGAAACGAGAACCTGCTTTTCCATAAAAAACTGAGAAGCTGTAAGTTCCTCATTCTGAGTGAGCCCTAGGATCAATTGCTGAATCCAATATCTTTCCTTCGGCAACAAAGCAGTACCACGACTGTTCTCAAGCAGAATCCGATCAACCGGCCAAGGAAACCGCAACGACTCCCACCATCTCACAGCTTCAACTGCCACGCATTGCTTGTTCCATTGAGAATGATTCACAGCAAATGCCACGAGGTCTAGCAAAGACAAACGCTGCTCGATCACCCAGCGCTGAACGGCATAATCCGCTTCCGCAAAGCTTACCTCGCCTAAAAAATAAATCCAAATTCCGACTTCCTCTTGAAATTGGACACAGGAAAAGGGCCTGTTTTCTAATGTTTTTCTTAAATGCTGAGTCCGCATCTGTATGATTTCTTGTAGCCTTGTTCGGATTTCTGGTTCCGACAGCTCCCCTCGTAACAATCGCCCTTCATTCTTCTTAAAATCCTTCAACTGATGCAGCAGTTGAGCCGGATCCCATTTTTGTTGTTGAGCGCTGCTCCAACTCCCAAGGGCTTCTTTTACCGAAAAAACCGCTTCCCTAGACTGAAAAGAAGATTTACTAACAGTTCCAAGAACAATAGACTGGTCAAACCAACCTAATACAATACTGAGTATTAAGAGGCCCTGGGCACCTATCCGTAACAAATTCTTGAAGCCAGATCCATATTTGTGTACATTCAAGGTTTTAAGGAGCGCATCATGGTCACCGTAGTTACTGTAATTCATTTATTGCTCGCTGTTTTTGTTATTTTAATCACTTTTTTTCAAGATTCCAAGTCAGAATCGCTAGGTGGTCCTTGGGGAGGAGCAGGATCTCAATCGCTTTTTGGACCAATAGGTGCTACCACCTTTATTCAAAAGGCAACTTGGTGGCTTGTGGCCCTTTTAGCAGTAACTTCCTTAACTCTTGCCTACTTCTCAAACAAATCGAGTAAATCCATTTTGGATAAGGTACCTCTTGAAACAGTAACATCCCCGCCTGCCTCAAATGTTAACCCTGCTGCCGCTGCTACTGATGATCAAAAACCATCAACCACTCCAGCCACTGAAAAACAACCTTCTGCGAAAGAGAGCCCTTCTGAACCTCCTAAAAATCAAGGACCGTGAAGAACCATAAAATCTATCCAGCGTGGGCTGGTTTCTTCGTGTTAATCGGGGCCGCCTTGACTGCCGTGGGACTTTGGTTTGTATGGCTATCTCCCAAATCCTATGAATTAGCTGTGTGGTTTCAGGTCGAAAAAGGAAAGGCGATCCTTCGGCGCGCCAACTATCAAGAGGAGCTTATGGCCCATGGGCAACACGATATACACGAAGGAGACTCTCTTTTGCTTGATGACATTTCCACTGGCATCTTAGTCATCCCTGCCCATCAAGCCAGAATCCGCCTCTTGGAAAGTACGGAACTGAATTTGGCTCGCGCCCCAGGTGGTAGATGGCTCATCAGACTCACTAAGGGAGACCTAGAAGTTTTAGAGGGTGATCAGCTGGACCGGATTTTTATTGAGGATGCTCACGGTAACATTGTTAATCTGTCAAAATGGGGATGGGATCGAACCAAGAATGAAACACCAGAATCAACCCCATCAACCAAATCAAAAACTCTAGCCTATTATGAGGGAGAGGAGCTTCATAATATTGATGAATCCTATCAGAAACTCCGACCGCAATTATTAAAATGTTACAGTAAATGGCATCAAGATAGCGAT
>JANWYU010000096.1 GCA_025055135.1 Pseudobdellovibrionaceae bacterium
GACGCCGTCAGAAGGTATCTTTCTGCTAATAAAGAGCCGCTCCATTGCGGATTTGTTATAATTTTTTTGACCGCTTGTTGAATCTTAGGCGGTAAGGTAATGATCTGAGTGGCATATAAATAAGGTCGATCAACAAAAAACCAGCCGAGCCCTCCTTGAAAAATTTCGGTGTTGTTTTTTGAACATGGCTTCAGCATATGAATTACCTTCCACTGTAAGTAGGGGGAAGGTTCACTAAGGTCTCTTATGGCAAAGCCTAAGTGGGAAAATTTTAAGGTTTGGTTGGGATTTTTTTCTTCATAAAGATCAATCACCTGAGTTAACAGCTCATTATGAGATTGGTTATAGATATAATAGTCGTCTTCTGAAACCAATTGCGGCCTTTTCTTTAACTCATTTTCAATTACAGTAACAATTTGAGAGAGGGATAATTCACCCTTGTTAGTGAAGTTTTTTAAAACCTTACTTCCCCGGGGGTTTGTTCCCGCTCGTGCAACAAGTAGGATTTCTAGATTGCTTCTATATTTTCTTTCATATTTTGGAATAACAGTGCGACTTAAAAATTCAACTAATTGCAAGGCATGAATATAAGCCCGTTCCGATTGTTGTTGAGACGGTATGTAACAATCATCTGATAAGGATCTTTTTTGTTGCTGAAAAATTTCATCATCGCCATGATCTAGCATGGGTATATGCCACAGCATTTGATTATTGTTATTATTGTGTAATATTCCCGATTCTTCCTCTAAAGCTTGGATCTCATGCTGAATACTAAAAAGACATAAGTGAAAGAATAGCCAAAGGAGTAAAAAGGGGTTTTTAATCATTTTATATGTCCTAAGCTGTGGTTTCATATACAGGTCCTTATATATATAAAAGGCGATTAGGTTCACAAAGCCACTAATCGCCCTTCGCGTCCCAAACAAAAAATTCTTAACCCTTGTTAACTTTTAGGGAGATTCTTCATTCCAGTTTCCAAAGTTACGATAACGATCGGCATGTCTTTGATCTGGGCTCATCAAAGCCTGCCAACTATTTGTCGCTGCCAATTTAATGTGTTTGAGAGACTCGGTTAGCTTACTTTGTGACAGATTCTTAGAGGCTAATACAAGTTCTGCGGAAACAGTTTCCATACTGTCCATAACCGTATTTGCGGTAAAGGTTAACGTAATATTTGCTGCATTGAGTACTAAATTAGCAACGTCCTTACTCATTCGCAACACCAATTCCGCACTTGGTTCCAAAACGTGGTTATAAATTGGGCTTGCAATTGGTTTCAGTACAATCGTCACCATATTGCCTACATACTCTGCGCTAGCCACTACCATGCCAACAGGGCCTTCAACAACCCCTACCGCTTCCGATCGTTTTACTGCATGAAAAATTGCAGCCATCGCTTGTTTTGATTCGAGAAATGCCACCTGGGTTGCTTCGGACATTTGTTCGGAGACCTTCTTAGAGGCCTCTACTGAAGCTCCTAGGGAGCCTGCATTAGCTGAAGAGGCAAGCCCCAGAAGAATCATTAGTGTTACTGACGTTTTTTTCATATAGACCCTCCTTCATTTAAAAAGGTTTCTTTAAACAAACAAGCCCATTTAACCTTGGCTTAACTCTAGTTTGTTTAAATTACGTAAAGATTTAATTTGGGAACTGTAACGTATCAACCAAATAAAACTTTTTTCCAATTTATGTATTTTTTTCAAAATGTAGGCCTGCTTTGGTCCTTAAACTGTATCAAATTAGCTCAAAAATGGTCGTTTTCAATAAAAGCTCTAACGGTAAGAAAAAAACTTGAGTTAAGATTAAAAAATAAAGAAATCCGTCCGATCAAGGATCCCACATGTGAGTACCATGAGGCTCCATGGATTACTACCAGGAAGCGGGCGGAAATTCGTTTAGGGTTATAGCGTGGGTAGAGAAGTCAATTGCGGTAATGGTTAAGAGGCAATGAGGATTTAATCGGAACTGAGAAAAGGGGGAGGCAGAGTGAAGATAGCAGGTAATGTTTTTTCTTTCATTCTTCTTTCTTTTATGTGGTTAATGGGGGCGGCATTTAACAAAGTGCATGGTCAGGGTACTAGTGGTCCAGCCATGGTTCACGGGGAGTTTTTAATTAAATTAAAGGGACAACCTCAGGTTTTTAAGTCACAATCTTTTATTGGTAAGTTTCAAGGAAAAACTCAGCTAAAAGCTGCTTATGGGCAACTTGGGATTCACCATGTACGAGTAAAGCCCAATGAGAACATCGAGGATGTGTTGCAACAGTTAAAAAATGACCCTGACGTGGCTTATGTAGAACCGAATTATGTTATAAAGCTTACCCTGCCTGAGGAGGATGAACGCTCGATACAATCGTTTGGGTTGGAAGAAGGATATCAATGGCTATTACAAAGGGAGTCCCAGGGCGTATTCAGCGCGACAAGTCATTCTCAATTAGGGGTTCCTGAGGTGTGGCAAAAAATATCTTCACATCCCCAACAACTACCCGTCGTAGCGGTGATTGATTCGGGGGTGGACTATAATCATCCTGTTTTTGTTTCCAAAGGAGCTATCTGGAAGAACGAATTGGAGGTGGCGGGATACGCAGGACAGGATGATGATGGGAATGGGTATCGTGATGATGTTTTTGGTTGGAACTTTGCTGAGAACAATGCTAATCCTATGGATAGTGATGCTCCCGATATTCGGAGCCATGGAACCCACGTAGCTGGCATCATTCTAGGGGTTACTCAACCCTATTCAAGTGAAGCCCCTGCGCGAATTAAAATTATGCCCCTAAAATTTTTGGGTTCAGGTGGCACAGGAACCACGGGAGGGGCAGTTCAGGCCATATATTACGCCGTGAGGAATGGGGCAAAAATCATCAACATGAGTTGGGGTGGACCTCATTATAGTCAGGCCCTTCATGATGCTTTAGCGTATGCCTACTCCCAGGGAGCATTGTTGGTGGCAGCAGCGGGTAATTCAGCTAAGAATAACGATGTAGAACCCATGTTTCCTGCAAATTTTCCAATACCGTCTCAATTAACGGTTGCAGCAGTTAATGACTTTGATAATCTTGCGTTTTTCTCAAATTTTGGAGTGAATCGAGTTCCCATCTCCGCGCCAGGGGTAGCTATTTATAGTACCAGTGTTGGTGGTTACCGAGTGTTAAGTGGGACATCGATGGCGGCTCCTTTTATAGCAGGAGTGGCTGCTTTGGTAATGAGTGAACGACCCGATTTAACTGCATATCAAGTTAGGAACTTAATTTTTAATAGCGCCAGTCATTTGCCTTCTTTAATGCAAAAGGTTACTGAGGGATCACGAGTTCAAGTGCTAGCTACCATCTTAAATTCCCAATCTCACTTAATTGGTGAGAGGAATCCACCCCCTTATGATCCATCGGGAGGGTCCAATGCCTCTCGTGCTCCAGCCAGCCAGGAAGGGGCCAAAGCAGGTGGTTGTGGAATGATCAGTACGTCGATTTTTCAGAGTTGGTTTTCTACTTCAGGTCCGGGTGCCCCTTGGTCACCGAAGTCGCGTCTGCCATTTGTGTTGGGGTTAACGTTGTTGCCTTTAATTTTGTGGCAGATTTTACGATTAAAGGCCCAAATCACTGATTTTGCCAATCGCCGACGTCATGAGCGTTTCTTCATGAATTCGGCAATAAAAGTGAAGATCGGGGAGCGGGAGTTGGTTGGTCAAATGAACACGATATCTGCTGGCGGACTTTCCTTCCAGGCTGATCAAATGTTAGAAAAAGGTGGACTAGTAACCCTTCAAATCCAAAGTCCGAATGGTGAAGATACCATTGAAGTACAGGGTCGCATTGTTTGGAGTGAGGCTAATAAGGCCTATGGCGTTCAATTTAGTGAGGAAAAATCTGAAGTTCAAAGCTGGGGACGCTTTCTTAAAAAGGTGAGTTAAAAGCGGAGTCAGCGCAGTTTGAAATCACGGAACTGAACATGGTAGGGACTGCCGGATTCGAACCGACGACATCCACCTTGTAAGGGTGGCGCTCTACCAACTGAGCTAAGTCCCTAAAAATTTTAATTTTTTTTATTGCTTGATTGAGCATTTTGAAAATTTCAAAACGCAACCTTTTTGTCAATCATTATTTTGGTTTTAGGGAAACACTGAGTTTATATATTGTTTCGGTTTCTCCCTAATTCGAGAGGGTTAATCTAGACTTGTGTTTTGTCCTTCAGATTCTAAGGGAATGGGATCTGGAATATCCACACTTTTTGCGTTTTGATGGGGGCTTATTTCGATTCGTTTAAGCGTAATCTGATACTTGTCATCGGCGGCAATTTGTTCATGGTTCGTATTGTGCTTAAGGCTCGTTTTGCTCTTAATTTCTTCGCTTTTTACCTTTGTGATCTTCGAGTGATTTTCTTTTTTTGTGAGCTGACTTTTGTTACCCCCTCGTAAAGCTCGCTGTCGCGCCTTGATTTCATTGATTTCGTTTTCGTATTTTTGCTTTAATTCAGCAATAGCCTGCTTCATCTCTTGCTTTTTCTCTTCAATTTTTACATTCTGACGATCAGCCAAACAGAGGTTAAAGGCCTTTTTCGCTTCAATTTTGGCTTTCTCAATACAAAAATTTTGGTCTGGATCGATTGCGATTAGCTCTTGCTCTGATCGCACTTGCCAGTTTCCTCCAAACACCGAGA
>JANWYU010000186.1 GCA_025055135.1 Pseudobdellovibrionaceae bacterium
CATCCTTCAGTTTTCCCTCTAAACGGGCACCCTGATGTTTTGAATTTTGAATGTATTCCACAATTTTGGGGGACAACATTTCTGGAGTGATTTTAGTCTCATCTCCCGATAAAACTACAATACGCTCTATTTCATTCTGTAGCTCACGTACGTTACCGGGCCAAGCATAGTCATACAAAATCTCCATAGCCCGCTTTGTAATTGTTTTCCTTGGGCAATTCTGGGTTTCACAAATTTTTTGCAGAAAATATTCTACCAAGAGGGGAATATCCTCTTTACGTTCTCTTAAGGGAGGAACGCGAATACTAATTACATTAAGACGATAATAAAGGTCTTCTCGAAATGTTCCTTTTTCTACCATTTCCCGCAAATTACGATTGGTTGCGGCGATAATGCGCACATCCACCTTCTTTTGCTCAGTAGATCCCACTGGAGTAAAAGTTCCCTCTTGCAAAACCCGCAGCAATTTGACCTGCATTTGGGGGGATGTTTCACCAATCTCGTCCAAGAAAAATGTTCCCTTATCGGCCACCTCAAAAAGGCCCTTCTTATCACGGACGGCACCGGTAAATGCACCCTTCACATGACCAAAGAGCTCAGACTCCAACAAATTATCATTAAAAGCTGAGCAGTTTTGCACTACAAAAGGCTTATCCTTGCGAGGGGAATTATAGTGAATGCTTTTAGCAATAAGTTCCTTTCCTGTTCCGTTTTCTCCCTGAATCAAAACCGTGGAATCAGCAGTTTTGATTTTATCCAAAAGATTGTATAGGGCCTGCATAGGCTTACTCTTACCAATCATGTTATCATAACGGTAACGACCACCAATTTCTTTGTTTAACTCGCGAATTTGATTTTCTCTTTTTTCTACTTCCACGTACAGGGTAACAATTTCCTCAGCAAGAAGGATTCCCAATTCAATAAAATGTTGCAAATCCTTTCCTTCAAGAAAATCAAATTTAGGAATAGCCGTTTCTATTAAGGTAAAGGAGGCACCAAAGGCTGCTAAGCGATCACGAATATTATTTAACTCTTTCTCTGTGGGACGTGCCTCAAAAAAGCCACCCACAACTACTGATCCTAAAAAATCTCGATCAATGATGATGGGAAAAATACCCCAACTAAAACCACCAACCTCCCAATAACGGACCAAATAATTTTTATCCACCATCCGCAAATCATCAATGGCTCGGGCTATAAACTCCTTCAGTTGTTGCTGAACCACTTCTTTCTGTAACAAGAACTCAATAGCTGGATTAACAAAATGAACCTTACTGTTAGGAAACGTTTTAATATTTCCTTGTTCATCAGTAAGTAACACATCGACTCCCCACCAGGAACCAAGAATATGACGAAATTTGCGGATAACATGCATGTACTCAAATTCTTCCCAATTGATCACGGACTCCTCCTTTATCTTTTGGTTTCCATACTGATCTATACTTAATATCGTCTAAATTTTAGCCAATTTACGGGATTTGCCTGCAAAATAGTCTTGAGTCTAGCAAAGCTATCGATTAGTCTAGGGAAACATGGAAATTCGAGATCCCTTGCATGGCACTATTCGCTTGAGCCCACAAGAGCTTCGGGTGATTGAAAGCCAAGAATTTCAAAGATTAAGGGCCATAAAGCAATTGGGGTTTGCAGAGTTTAGCTTTCCTGGAGCCACCCACAATCGTTTTTTACACTCAATTGGGGTGTGTCACTTAGCGGGAATGGCCTTTGATACTATTTTTCAAAAATTGCGCCTTCCCGCATCCAAGAAGCAAGAGGGTTTTCGTCAATTAATTCGCCTGGCCGCTCTATTGCACGACATTGGTCACGGACCATTAAGCCACACCACTGAGGACATGATGCCTTTTCTGGAAGATTTAAAAGTTCCTGTTTATAAATACCGCGCACACCCCTATGGTCAGTTACCACTTAACTCCGATCAAGAAAATAAAAAGAAAAGGGCTACCCACGAAGATTACACCATCAAATATATTACTGATTCCCCGCTAACTGAAGTAATTAACCAGTGTTACCAAGATTTTACTCCCTATCACGTAGCACTGGTTATTGATCGTTCCCTGCAAGAACAAGATGATTTCTTTATAGATCACGGGATTAATTTTCGCCCGTTACTCACTCAGTTAATTAGCAGTGAACTAGATGTCGATCGATTGGATTATTTGGAAAGAGATTCTTTTTTTTGTGGTACAAATTATGGCAAAGTTGATACCCACTGGTTGATTTCCCATATGACCGCTCACTTAGAGCAGGGAAGGATGTTTCTGGCCATCAATCGAAGGGCCCTCTACACCTTTGATGATTTTTTACTGGCCCGTCACCACATGCACCTAATGGTTTACTTTCATCACAAAAGTATTATTTATGAAGAAATGCTCAATCGTTTTTTGATGTCTGAGGATTGTACCTTTCGACTTCCCGCCGATATTAACGAATACACCAAATATAATGACTATAAACTTTTCGAGGTAATAGCCAACTCTAACAACCCTTGGGCTAGAAGAATTGCCGAGAAAAAATTGTTTAAAGTGCTAATCGAGTTACACTCCACTGAACCTAGTAACCGACCGCTAAAAATAAAAGAACTCATCGAAAGTGAAAATATTCCTGTTATTTGGGCTTCATCGCAAACCCGCCTCTCTAAGTATCATTCCACGATTCCGGGTGAATCATCCCCTCCCATTTTCGTCGTTGACGTTTACAACCCCTGGGACAAGCCCTACAAAATTGATGAAGCCACAGAAATTTTTCAAAAATATGAAGGCACTCGAATTATCGATCGAATTTACGTGCAACCAGAGCATCTTGAATTCGCACTACAGCTATTATCCCGATGCAAATTTTGAATACCTGTGCTGTGTGCTGAAGCTCGTTGATGGACAGAGGGCCTCACTTCTCGATCGTGCGAAGTGATTCGTAACAAAAAACATTTAGATCAAATAAAACGTAACACCTCAACCCAAATTAAAATTAAAAATGAAAACAATAAGTCAATTGGGTAACAGACCAATCTTGACTTGCAATCTTGCTATTGATCCAGTTCGTAAAGATCAGATGATCAATCCCCAAATGCACTTTTGGAGCAAATTGATGGGTTACTGCGATTTTAAGTTGCAAACCTGCAGTAAACTCAGTTGATCCTGAACCTATCTTAATAGTTGCTAGTCCCACCCCTGGATTAATAGAAATGGTATCTTTTTCTGTTTCCAGCACATATAAGGGAATACCAGTTCCAAAAAGTAACAGTTGGGGTTTGTTTGCATCAGTGTTCTCAAGACCAATCAAACCATACACGGTAAAGCGACGATCGGATGTGCGTTGCTCATATTCGGCACCAAAATTAATACCTGTACCCTGCAAGCCAAAGGTTATTTTAAATAATTTCTCTGACATCGAAAAATCATAATAACTCATCGATTGAGTAGACATCGATTGAGTAGACGACGATTTTGATGGCGAACTTGACGATGACTTCGTTGCACTTGAAGATTTTACACGTTTGGAGTCCTGCCCATAAAGCATAAAGCTATTGAAGATAACAAGCGCAAAAGCTATTGCCCACTTCATAAGATAAACCCCCTTTTGTGATCACGTTACAAAATTTTAAAGCGATTTACAAGATCTAAATAAAGCCCACCCCTTTTTACTAAAGACAGATGATCGCCCTCTTGCACCAGTTCACCCTGTTGAAAAACCAAAATCCGATCACAAAAAGTAATTGAAGAAAGACGATGAGCTACCAGTAACGTTATCTTGCTAGATGAATACTTTCGTAAGAGAGCATAGACTTTATCTTCATTTTCCGAATCAAGCTGGCTAGTTGCCTCATCAAACAATAAAATGGGCGCATCTCGAAATAGAGCTCGAGCTATGCCAAGCCTTTGACGTTCTCCCCCAGAAAGGAATCCTCCCCGTTCTCCAACAGAAGAGATTTTACGCGCCTGTGCATCCATTCCCGCCGAAGCTAAACCAAGCTCATTAATGAGACAACCAATTTCCTCAGAGGATCGTTCAGGATTACCAAGCTGAACGTTTTTTTCCAGAGACTCATCAAATAAAAAAGTATCTTGTGTTACCAAAGCAATGTGTTTGCGCAAATCCTTTAAAGAAAAATTCCGAATATCGATCCCGTTGATCAAAATGAAACCGTGAGTTGGCTCGATAAAACGACAGAGTAAATTCAATATGGTTGATTTGCCCGCACCACTTGGGCCTACCAATGCAACTTGTTGCCCTAAGCCCACTTGAAAGCTAACATCCTTTAAAATCCAACGATCACCTATCCGATAGGATACCCGATGAAACTCAATGGAAAAAATGGAACTTGGAAATGGAATGTTACCCACATCCCTAATTGCCGGCACCCGATCGATCCACTCAAAGTACCTGCTAGCAGCCACCTCTACTTCTTGCAAACGCACACTCGCGTCCTGAAAGGTTTTAATGGGTTTATTTAGTAACAATAATGTTCCCACGTATGAGGTAAAATCACCATAAGTAGCTCGCCCCTGAGCAATTTCAAAGGCAATAAACAAAATCACGGAAAGACCCACAATCATTCCAATCCACTCTGATATAGGGCTAGAAAGATCAATGCGAGCAAACACCTTTTTGCGAAACTGTAGGTATTCTTTCAACTTGTCATTTAATTTTTTTAAAACATAATCCTCCAAATTGTAGGCCTGAATAATACGGCTACCATCCAAATTTTCTTTAAAAACTTGAGTAATTCCCTCTAGCTTTTCTTGCCCCATCTTGCTGTACTTATTAACACTCCGGTACAATTTAATTAACAATTTATACAAAATAGGAAGAATCAAAATAATGGATAGAGATAACTTCCAATTTAAATAGAACAACCACCCTAGTAACAAAATAAAGGTAACTGGTTCTCGAATAAGATCCACAAGATATCGTAGTCCCCCTTGAACGGTATTCATATCATTCAAAATCCGCGACAGCGCGGTCCCCGAACCACTCTGATCTTTCAAAAAAAAATCAGGGGGTTCGGTTAACCACTTCTTCTGCAACTGTAAGCGCAGATGAGCGATAAACCTCTCAACCGTATAATCGGTAACAAAAATATGCCAATATCTTACCCCCGAAAGCACAGTAACCAAACCCAAAGTTTGGGCAGCTAACAAATACATGCTCTCCATTTGAGGATGACTCAAAGAATCCATAATCTTTTTCAATAAAACCGCAAACTGGGCTTGAAGCACACTGGTCATAAGACCACTGATAAGAATAAAGGTAAGAGATGTTTTAAACAGAGTTAATTGCTGCCCTAACCGCCATAAGTTGTGAAACATATTTTAAAGTCCAGGGCATTTCAGGCGAGCCACAAGCGGCTTATGATCACTTGAATAATAGTCATGTGCTATGCGGGCACTAACAATATTACAATCACGAACAAAGATATGATCTAGTGCTACCACTCGTTCATCTTCATCAAATGTTACCTGTCGAAAACCAAGCTCACTCATTACCCGCAAGAGGTAACGCATTCTCTTATCGCTCCACGTGTTAAAATCCCCTGCCCAAATTACGGGACCAACATGGGATTTAATCACAGGTATAATGGACTGAATATGCCTTTTAAAACGTTGGGTTCGAACAAAGTTAATGATATGACTATTAATCACCAAAAGAGTTTGTTCGCCCTCTATGGAATACCAGCTCGCTTGGGAAACTTTTGGTGTATTTAAAATCGGCTCTAAATCAGGAGACACTAAAGTTTCCCACTGTTCCGCATGAGCTCGGGAACCGGTAGCAACACCGGTGGGCCCCTCACTCATCTCAAAAGAACGACTGAAATTCCATCCTTGGTGGGTCTGAGATCGCAGCACCTCATCAACATAAGAGTCCACCATAGCCTCTTGAATGAGGGTCAGGTCCATCTCACGATTAATTCTTGAAAACTCCTCTCGCCATTGATTCTTCAATTTACCTTTGTACACATTCCAAACTAAAACAGACAATTCGGAAGATAGCTTCCTGAGAGGTGCTGGAGAAATGGTGATTTTCCGAGAGGAAAACGTCTGAAATACCTTATAGGGATCATCGAAGTCTGCTAAAGCGTTCACACTAATTAATACTAAAATGAAAACACTCATAATTGCCATTTTAGAAAACCCAATCTACTTCGTCTATCCTTAAGTCATAAACAAAAAAAGTATGACATCTTCCAGCATCATCGACAGACTTTTCATTTGCTTTTAAGTATTTTTTTTAGTCCTCTTAACGTCGATGACTCCATTAAGGTGTTTTCCTTTAGCGTTGCTATTCTGGTTTACAGCGCTTACCACAGTAGCATCTGCCTCACGGGCCAAGCCTTTGTTTGATAAACCCAAACTCATCGTCCTCATTGTGGTGGATCAATTACGATCCGACCAGCTCACGCAAAATATGGCCCTATTTAAAAAGGGCGGTTTCAAAAAGCTAATGGAAGAGGGTTCTTACATCCCCTTTGCTGAGTATCCTCTCTTACAAAATCTGACCTGCCCTGGTCACGCCCTGATTGTATCTGGTAGCACCCCGGCCCACAATAAAATTCCCCTAAACGAGTGGTTTAGTTTTTCAGAAAAAAAAGTGATTCCCTGTACTTTTGATCCTCAACATGGTCACAGCCCAAAAAACTTTTTAGGATCCACTATTGGAGATGAATTACGTTTAAATAACTCCAAAGCCAAAGTGGTATCCCTTGCCTTAAAGGATAGATCAGCCATTATGTTGGGGGGCCATTCAGCATTAGCGGCGTACTGGTTTCATGTTGATAAAAACCTCTGGGTTACGAGCTCTTATTATCAAAATGTTCCTCTTCATCTTAGGGAGGTTCGACGCCCAATGATCCCAGAGAAAAACACGGAATTACCGTTTGAACCTCAACAACTCCGAAAAGCGTTACCCAAAAAGGCTTTTGACGCTTCAAAATCCTTTAACCGCACCCTCAAATGGGGAACAAAAGATGGCCTTTCCCATCCCATTGCGGGAAAGGCGGTCTTTGATTTTGCAGAATTTTTAATTGAGCAATATGAGCTTGGTACTGATGAGGTTACCGACTTTCTGGCATTAAGTCTCTCCAATCATGACTATGGAGGGCATTTGTTTGGTCCCCATGCCCCAGAAACTTTGGAAATCCTACTAAACGAAGATGAGCAGCTTGCCGGGTTTTTGAAAGGTTTAAAGAAACGTATTGGAGAAAAAAGCTTTTGGGTTATCTTAACTGCCGATCACGGTGTCGCCCCCCTTGTGGAAACTGCTCTAACAGTTCAAATACCTGCAGGGCGAATCGACTTAAAATCCGCCATAAATGTGGTGGAAGATCAACTCAAAAAAAAACTGGCCCTGTCGCGAAAATTGGATCCTTTCAACACCGATGCATATCTATTTAAATCCTAACTGTATCAAGGAATTTGAGAAAAAAGGTAACTTCTCCCAAACATTAGATCATTTAAAACAACTGTTATTGCAAGTTCCTGGTATCGAGCATGTTTTTCCCTGTGGGCAAGGGTTTCCTCCCGTTTCCCATTCCTTCTTCGGACCGTTAATTGACCAAAGTTGTGTTCCAGGGATTTCCGGTCATTTAATAATCGTTCCCAAACCATTTTGGTATCAACAAGGCCCACCTGCTCATCATATGACTCATTATTCGTACGACCGCTTTGTCCCTCTTATTTTTTGGGGTAGGGCCTTTCACAAAGGGTTACTTGATGAACCTGTATCAATGTTGGACGTGGCTGGAACAGTTCTTTACGGCCTAGGTCTTCTGCCTCCAGCCCAATTTCAGGGAAAAATTCTTTTCAAGGCATTTAAGAAGCATAAACATTAAGATGAGCCACAGAAGCAGAATCCATAGGTGTTTGGGGTGGGAGCTAAACTCTCCCTGAATAAAATCAAGGACTTTCCCATAAATCCAGCACGCCATAGTCAAATTATAAAAGTCTATTCATCTCTAAAGTCGCCTTTTGTTAGCCCATAAGAATTTTAGTATAATATCGTCTATCATGATGGCGGATGAAATTCCCCCCCAACGCTTAGTTAGATTTTTTACTGAAAGATCGATTCCATCTTGTTTGAATTTTGGGGATAGGATTTTAAATCGCTCGATCTGCGTCGTGGTTGCTTTGGACATATACCATTGCAACATTAAAGATCGTTTTAATTCCAAATCTTCAATGTAAAT
>JANWYU010000192.1 GCA_025055135.1 Pseudobdellovibrionaceae bacterium
GTATCCTCTGCTCCGAAATGGTGGCCCGAGGCTGGAGCGAATTTACAGGCTTCAAAGATGAAACGGCGGATGGGGGAGGATACTTGAGGCTATGCCAAAACTCTACTTGCACAGGTTCCTTAAGCATCAGTACTGGTTACCATCTAGCCCTTTGTTACCATTATCAAGGCATTCCTATCCACAAGCCAACAATTATACGACAAGAGCAAATACGAGACATCCCCTAATACTAATACGGGCTATTACGGGAAATGATTGTGGCTCTGATTCGCGCAAGGCGTAAGAGCTGAAAAGGATACCGATTTTTAAGAGGCCTTGTTATCGTAATCACAGTGTTTCGCTTTAGGATTTTGTTCGTTGTTTTGATAATCACGAAGTTTGTTATAACATTTGGTGGTAGTTGGGTTTGTTTTGCCTCTAAAGCAAGAGTTAAGGCGTTAGAGGGAGCTTCCCTGGCCCACCTTATTGATCCCCAAACCATTTTTATGAATCCCGCTCACATTTTATTGCAGCCCAAGTTTGTCACTTTTGAATCGGGAGCAGTAGGCTCTGGGGCAGAGGGGGGATTTGTTACCTCTTTGGAAGAGGATACTCGTATCGGGATCTATTTAGGTTACCAAAATCGATCGGTTCAATTTTTTAACACGGTTACCTTAAGAGAAAGCCTGGGTCTTTCTGCTCAAAGAAATCCAGTTGAATTTTTTTGGGGGCAAGAGGATCATGCCTTTGCTCTATCAGTCTCCCGCTTTGAGGACTCTGATCGGATTACGGGGGAAATGACGTTGGTGGGGAAATATGGTTTGGTGCGCCTAAACTATGAGCTATGGGCCCATATTTTCATATTCAATGAGGCCAAAAAGGCCCTCAACCAAGCCCAATTGAAAAATCCAGGGGCCATATTGGGTGGGCGTTACCGACCTGATGAAGGCCATTGGCAGTATTTTGGACAACTGTATTTGAGTCGGGCCGATCATGTCAGTCAGTCGTTGAAGTTTGATGCTCAAGAGTTAGGGGTGCAAGTGGGATTAGAACATGCTAGTAGTGTGACCCCTCGTTTGGACTGGTATTATGGAGTGCGTTTGGATTATTTTCGTCGTCAATCAAGTCAGGAGGCTTATGTCATTGTTTTAGACCAACTCCCCCTTTTTTTAGGGGCTGAAATTAGGGTAACGGATGTTGTGGTTTTTAGGGCATCGGTAACTCAAAATTTCCTCTATGGGGTTACTAAATTAGGAAATAGTCCAGAAATTGCAACAAGTAGTAACACTCGTGCAAGCCTGGGGATCGGTCTTAAGTTAGATGAAATTTTGGTGGATGGATACTTAGAAGCTTCAACCAATGGCCAAATGGGCAGTGATCCTTTTGTATCCCTACTGGCGCTGACATACTCCATGTGACGATAAAAAATCGGGGAGATGATGGTATGAGTGGGGGTGGCTGATCTCTGGGCGATGAAATATCGTAAGATCTTTTTCCTGATGGCGATTTTTTTACAGATGGAAACAACGCCTCTGTTGTTGGGGAAAGAGGCTCACATCCATGGGGAAGGCTACTTGCGGCTCACCTATCATCATCCTGAGGGGGAGTGGAGCTTACGGTTACCAGCCGATCTTGTGGTTGGTTTTGAGCACACTCCGCGTAATGCAAGCCAAAAGAAACAATGGGATGAGCGATTAAGGGCCTTTGATATGGATCTTGAAAATTTAATTAAAATACCCCCCTTTTGTGGAGCAAAAGACAAACACAGTATTGAATTGGTTACCACTCAGTCACATGCAGAAATTGTTGTGACCCAGAAGTTTAACTGTAAGGATTCTAACGATCGAAGAACAATCAAGTTTCATTTTTTTTCGCACTTTAAAAAATTAAATAAAGTTTTAGTAACCATAGTGACCCCGAATTCCACTAAAAACGAGCAGTTTCGCTATGATTCAGAAATTGATTTTTAAAGAGTTACCAGATATCTCTTTGGACTTAATCACATTTTGGTTTTTTAATCAAATTTGGGGAATAGATCCTCATTTTCGTACCAAGGTTTAGACTTTTCAGGGGAGACATCTGAAGGGCGTTTTGTTACGTCATCAGGGGAGAGGCTTTGTAAAAAGGCGATTAATTGGGCTTTTTCTTCGTTAGATAGGTTGAGAGGCTTTATTAAGGGAGATAAGGTAGGTCTTTTTACTCTTCCTCCCTGGGAGTACAATTCTAAAACATCGGCCAAAGTGTTTTCCGATCCATTATGCATATAGGGACCTCGGGAAGCAACCCCCCAAAGTGTGGGGGTTTTAAAATTGAAAGCCCCTGCCCCCCGATCTTTGGTTACTACCCCAATGTCCCACAATCGTTGATCACTAAAATTATCCCCATTGTGACAACGAATACATCCAATGCGCTCACTAATAAAAAGCTTAAAGCCCTCTTGTGCTTCAGTGTTTAAGGCGGAATCATCACCATTTAGCCACCTTTCGTAGGGAGTAAGACCATGACTTATGGTCCTTTGAAAGGCGGCAAGGGCATGAGTAACGTGATCTATTT
>JANWYU010000114.1 GCA_025055135.1 Pseudobdellovibrionaceae bacterium
CAAAATTATTTTAATGGATGGATTTTTTGTTTTTAAAAATTTCCCGACTCCTGAAATTGTTCCTCCCGTGCCTGCACCTGCTACAAAAACGTCAATTTGGCCCTGCATCTGCTCCCAAATTTCGGGCCCAGTGATGGAATAGTGTGCCTGCACATTGGCTGGATTATGATATTGATTGGTAAGATACGCTCCAGGAGTTTGAGCTGCGATTTTTTTTGCCACACTGTAGTGACTGCGCGGATCATCTGGTTCTACTCCAGTAGGAGTAATGACTATCTCAGCACCATAAGCCCGTAAAAGGGCTCGCTTTTCCTCTGAGATTTTATCGGGCATTACAAAAATGCAGCGATAACCTTTTAGGGCCGCCACCATGGCCAAACCAATCCCTGTGTTACCAGATGTGGCCTCTACTAAAGTGCCACCCTTTTTGAGTAACCCTTTGGCCTCTGCGTCCTCTACAATCGCTAAAGCAATCCGATCCTTAACAGAGCCGCCGGGATTGGTAAATTCTAACTTAGCAAAAAATAGATCCCCCGATTCCTGGGTAACATTATTCAGTTTGACAATTGGGGTATTACCAATACATTCCAAAACTGACGAAGCTATGGTCATGAGGACTCCTTAAAGATATGAACCTCCTAGATAGCTTTGAATCACTTCCCTGTCACGCAATAAATCAGATGCTTTTCCCTCTTTAACAAAGCTCCCTGATTCTAACACGTAGGCCCGATGGGAAATGCGAAGGGCAGCTACTGCATTCTGTTCTACCAAAAGAATAGTGGTTCCCATTTGTTGTAGCCTTCCGATAAGGTTAAATACCTCTTGAACCTTAATAGGCGCCAAACCCAGGGATGGCTCATCTAACATTAACAGCTGAGGCTGAGCTAGTAGAGCCCGCGCCAAAGCCAACATCTGCTGTTCACCTCCCGATAGGGTTCCAGCCAACTGTTGCCTTCGTTCCTTTAAACGGGGAAACAAAGAGAAAATGAAATCCCAATCCAAACTTTTTACATTTCTTTGAGTTTTTGATAGACGATAAACCCCAAGCATCAAATTTTCCCTCACCGTCAAATTGGGAAATATCCCTCTCCCCTCAGGAACCAAAATCATGCCCCGATTGACTCGATCGGTAACACTCGTTTGGCCTATTTCTTTATTTTCTAAAGTAACATGGCCTTTGGTTTTTGCGATTCCCATCAATCCTCTTAAAATGCTGGTTTTTCCGGCTCCATTCGCTCCAATAATAGTTACCGTCTCACCACGATTTACATGGAAAGAGACCCCATGAACAACCTGCATTTTTTCATAACTAACTCGCAAATCTCGCACTTCTAACATTGTTTCCACTTTCTTTTTAGAAAACCAAGATGTTAAATCCCATGAAAATCCACTCCCAAATAAGCTTCAACAACTGCTTGATTTTTCTGTATGGCGCTAGGTTCTCCTTGAGCTATCAACTCACCATGGTCCAACACAATAATCTCGTCACATACCTTCATAACTAAGCTCATATCATGCTCTATCAACAAAATGGTAACATTAAAAAATTGACTAACCTGTTGAATGGTCTCACGTAATTGATCAGTCTCACGATGATTCATCCCAGCTGCCGGCTCATCTAAACAAATTAGCTGGGGACGACTCATAAGAGCCCGAACCATCTCTACCCTTCGTTGGGAACCATAGCTGAGATCTCCGCTAAGAGCGTCTTTCCATTGCCTCAATTCAAACATTTCTAATAACTTGGTTGCGTACTGCCTTCCCTCTTCTTCCTCCTTGCAAAAGGCATGGGTTTGAAACATCATATCCCACCAACCATATTGCAAGTTACCACTTAATCCAAGTAACACATTTTCTGTAACGGAAAGGTTTTTAAACAATCTGATGTTTTGAAAGGTTCTAGTCAGACCCATACGGGAAATTTCATGAGGCTTTTTTCCCGAAATTTCTTGCCCCATAAAGAAAACCGAACCGCCCTGAGGTTTATAAAGACCAGTGATGATATTAAACAAGGTAGTTTTACCTGCCCCATTGGGGCCAATAATTCCGAAAATTTGACCTTTTTCAACAGAAAAGCTCACATTTTGTAACGCTTTAAGCCCTCCGAAACTTAAGGAAATGTTTCTAACATCCAGTATATTACTCACAGATCACCCCATTAACCACTTAGGCTTTTTTAACTCATACCGATTAAATAAACCCTGGGGGCGAAAGATCATAAGTAAAATAAGGATGACAGCATAAATAACTAAGCGAAGATCAAATCCTGTAATATCTTGAATGGGCCGAAGTAACTCCGGTAACAACGTCACTATAACAGCTCCCAAGGCAGCTCCCGAAATCGATCCACTACCCCCCAATACCACCATAATTACAATCTCCACCGATTTTTGAAAGGAAAAACTCGAGGGATTCAAATACCTCACAAAATGGGCGAAAAGACTTCCTCCCACTCCTGCAAAAAAGCCCGACACCAAAAAGGCAAGCACCTTTGTTCTTGCAATATCGATCCCTAAAAACTGAGCTGCCAACTCATCATCCCGCACGGCCAAAAACTGCTGACCTCGAATGGAAAAACGCATCCTCCACAACAGAAAAAACAAAAAAACCACCCAAGCCAAACAAACCAAATAATTAGTAATGAAATGATCCCGTCCCGGAATGTCATAGTAACCTCGTGCCCCTCCCACCACCTCAAGGTTAAGTAATAGAACACGAATCACTTCCCCAAAACCCAAGGTAACAATTGCCAAATAGTCTCCCCGTAATCTTAAAGAGGGAGCACCCACAAGTAACCCTACTAAAGCAGCTGAACAGCCACCCAAGCAGTTAAAGATCAAATAAACATACCAATGAAAATCTTGCGCAGTAAAACCCATTTGTTTTGCAAAAAAGCTAGAGGTATAAGCCCCAACGGCCATCAATCCCGCATGGCCCAGGGACAGCTGCCCCGTCATCCCACTAACTAAATTTAACCCCAATGCCAGTAACATATTAATAAGAACATAGATCACTAGCAGCTGGACAAAGGAATCAGCAAAGAAATGAAGTACAATTCCAATTAATATGACCCCCCCTACAATCCCCAAAGGGGCGGAACATAACAATATTTTCTCTAATTGTTTACTTAAAATCCTTAACCTCATGTTACTAGCCAGTAACCGTCGTGATTCCTTTCCATTTCTTTGCCTTTTTTATTTCCTCTATACTTTTTCTATTCCTTTTTTTCCAAACAAGCCTTCAGGTTTTAAAAGTAAAACAACTATCAAAAGAGAAAAAGCAATGGCATCCCGATACATCGAGGATAAATAGGCGGCCACCATTTGTTCGGCCATACCCAGCATAAAAGCCCCCAATACCGTCCCTCCAATATGTCCAATGCCCCCTAAAACAGCCGCAACAAAAGCCTTCAATCCCAAAAGCGTACCCATGAGCGGTTCAATTTTAGGATACTTTAACGGAATTAAAACCGCCGCTACACCTGCTAAAGCCCCACCTAGAAAAAAAGTAAATGAAATGGTTTGATTGATAGAAACCCCTAACAAACTGGCCGCCACTGGATTATAACTTACAGCCCGCATAGCAATCCCCATCTGGGTATGGTAGACAAGGTAGTGAAGCACGCAAAGAAAAAAGGTCGTTACCAACAATACGGTAACATCGTAGAGCAACACTTCGCTATCTCCTATGGTAAATAAAGACGCGTTTGCAACTGAAGGCTGAAAAAATTTTGGATCTGCCCCAAACCCAATCTGGGCCAAGTTTTGGATAAGCAAACTAACCCCAATAGCTGTAATTAAAATATTAATACGAGGTGCCCCTCGCAGCGGCCGATAGGCTACGGCTTCAATAAGAACTGCCAACCCTCCTCCCACTCCAACCGCTACCAAAAGCAAAATTGCAAAAATCACCCAACCAGGAACTGCAACCGCGTTTAGCCACTCCAAAAGCCCTTTGTTGGCGTAAAAGGCAGCAAAAGCAGCCACCATGTATACTTCAGCATGTGCAAAATTGATAAGCTGTAATACTCCATAAACCATGGTGTAACCAAGAGCAATTAGGGCATAAATAGCTCCCAGTCCCACCCCATTGATCAAATGTTGTATTAATTCACCCATCAATTGCCCTTAAACTGACAAAGCTTTAGGGATTAATCGTGGTAACGTACTTGTTAGTTTGGCCCTTCACCTGCACAATGACCGCACCCTTTGCGGCGTTTCGTTTTTCATCAATGGTAATAACCCCAGTTACCCCTTTAAAATTTTTGACTTGCGCCAATCCGTCACGAATTTTTTGAGGAGTAATTTCATCAATAGACTCCAAAACATGAACTAAAATTTTAGCAGCATCATAACCTTGAGCAGCAAGTCCATCTGGGGTTTTTTTATATTTTTCCTGGTAACGTTTCACAAAGTCTTTGACCAATGGATCATCTGATTCATTAGAATAATGATTAGAAAAGTAACTGTTTTCTACCGCAGATCCTCCAATTTCAAAGAGCTTGGAAGAATCCCAACCATCGCCCCCCAATAAGGGAACCTTTATTCCTAACTCTCGTGCTTGGCGAGCAATTAGCCCCACATCAGTATAATAACCTGGAATGTAAAGACCTTCAGGATTTAACGATTTAATTTGCGTTAACTGAGCTTTAAAATCGACATCACCTGCTTGGTAACTCAAGTCAGCTAAAACCTCACCACCCAATTCTTTAAATTTTTTAATAAAAAAATTGGCCAAACCCACAGAGTAATCCGATTTCAAATCGCGAAGAACCGCTACTTTCTTAAGCTTTAAATGATCAATCACAAATCGAGCCATTACCTCGCCTTGAAATGGATCAATAAAGCAAACCCGAAAAATATAATCGCCCACTTCAGTTACCTGAGGGTTGGTAGATGATGGCGATATCATGGGAATTTTCTTGGCTTGGGCAATAGGAGCAGCAGCCAAAGATCGGGTACTTGCTACTTCCCCAATGAGGGCTACCACCTTGTGTTGTTCAATCAATCGGGTCACTACACTAGCAGCCTCTTCAGGCTTTCCTTGGTCATCAAGAGTGATGAGTTTGATTTTGCGTCCCTTAATACCTCCTTTTTCATTCACTTCATCAATAACCATTCGCACCCCTTCATCCGTAGAAATACCAAAGGTTGCCTCACTGCCGGTTAAAGAAGCAAATTGCCCAATTAAAATTTCATTGGATTTTTTTGAAGTACACCCGACTGCAAAAGATAAAATAGTTATGGAAACAGCCAAAACAAAAAATATTCCGGATTTAATGGAGCCACTTCGATTAGACATAACCATACATCCTCCCCTTCCATCTAACCGTTTCAGAGGAACATAAATTTAAAAAAAAATCTTTATCCAGTGCGGCGAACAGGCGTTCATATCACAATCATATACAAAATTGTATTGATTGCTTGTGAAGGCAAGTAAATTGATTTGAGCGCTAAATGGCCAAGTAATGAACCAGCTTTAAGAATTCCTGTGGGGTTTGTTTTTGATTTTTTTGAATCGCCAATTCTAATGGTACCAAAACAAACTGACCAGCCTGAACCCCTACCATCACATCACGATGGCCCTTAATTAAGGCATCAACCGCCATGGCTCCCATTCGCGATGCCAAAATTCGATCGGCGGCCGTTGGAGAACCACCTCGTTGAACGTGACCTAAGATGGCAACTTTAGCCTCAAGACCTGCACGCTTGCGAAATTGCTCTGCCAAATCATACACCCGACCCGATTTTTCTCCTTCAGCAACTACAATAATTGAACTTCGCTTTCCACGCTGAATGGCCTCTTGAATGCGCTTAATTACACTATCAACAGGCACTGGGAAATCAGAAACTAACACCTCCTCCGCTCCCGCAGCCAATCCTACGTATGCGGCTATAAATCCAGAGTTCCTTCCCATAACCTCAACCAGAAACAAACGATCATGACTGTCAGCTGTATCTCGAATTTTATCAATAAGATGTAGGGCTGTATTCACCGCCGTATCAAACCCCACCGTAAAATCCGTGCCCGCCACATCATTATCAATAGTTCCCGGAATTCCCACCACTGCGATTTGGTGTTCCAGAAAGAGCGCACGAGCCCCCGTAAAAGACCCATCGCCACCAATACAAATCAAACCATCAATCCCCGCCTCCTTCAAATTACGAGCAGCAAGGGCTCTTCCCTCTGGACGAAAAAATTCAGCACAGCGTCCTGCTTTTAATATGGTTCCACCTCGTTGCAAGATATTCGCCATATCCCGCGCCTGAAGTAGACGAAACTGATTTTGCAAAATTCCCGAGTAACCCCCAATAAATCCAATCACTTCCAATTGATTTTGAATAGCCGTTCGAGTTACCGCTCGAATAGCTGCGTTCATTCCAGGAGCATCACCACCACTCGTAAAAACACCAATGCGCTTCATAAGCCTCCCAAAGGGAAAAACAATGAAAATGATTAAGAGCTTTTTTCCAAAAAAAAAGCCCTACAAGGGGCTTGTAGGGCTTTTAAAAAAGAAAAATAAAACTTAATTACTTTAACATATTTTTAAATTCAGCCCCAGCACGGAACTTAGGAGCCCATGTTGCTGGAATTTTAATCTCTTTGCCAGTTTGAGGGTTTCGTCCAGTACGCGCTTTTCTTTTCGTTTTGGTGAATGTTCCAAAACCCACGAGCTTCACATCTTCTCCTTTTTTGACAGACTTCTTGATGTGATCAAAGCACGCATTTAATACGGCTTCGCATTGGGTTTTGGGTAACTTAGTATCGGCTGCAATACGGTCAATAAGCTCTTGTTTGTTCATTTTTGCTCCTTTGTTAATGGTTTATGCTTTTTTACCCTCCTTTTCAATTGCAGGTCATTTTTTTTTAAACGTCAAAAGCTTTTTTTAATTTTTGATGCGATTTTTCAAGTTTTTTAAGTAACCCTATCTGCAAACCAAGTCCCCATGCCCTTTCCCCTGGTAACAAGTGTTGAGTGTTAAACCATTTTCCTCCCAGGAGGCTACTTGATGTATTCCCTGTAACTGCCGAAAACCACGGGTTTTTCTTTCCACCACTATAATGAATTGCAGGCTCAGAGCGATTAAGCGACGAACAGCGGCCAGGCTCCACTGGGGAGCGCCAATTTGGATCAGCATTTCCAGTCGTAGTAGTGCCTGTGCCGCGCTAGAGGCGTGCAACGAACCACCACTTCCCTCATGACCGGTGGACAAAGCCAGTAAAAAATCTTTGGCTTCTGCTCCTCTCATCTCTCCCAAAACCAAACGATCTGGCCTCAGTCTCAAAGCGCTTTTTAAAAGTTCCAGCTGAGAAAAGGATTTTACTCCATCTCCCATTGCTTCTCGGGTCAGTAACTTCATAGAAACCCCATTAGGACACTGTAACTCTGAAGTGTCTTCAATAATGATTATGCGTTCATCAGAAGGCATCTCTCTGAGTAGGGCATTAATTAAGCTGGTTTTGCCACTGCCTGTACTTCCCACCACCAAAAAATTCCGCCGCTCTCTTATTATTTGGCGAAGGAGTGGTATAGCCGATTCTTCACACCAGCCCATTTGTAGCAAACTATCTAAAGTCCAGGGAATCTCAGGTTGGCAGCGTAAACATAGTTTAGGAGAACCTGGGCTTAATTCTTGCCCGACAAAATGAACCCGAAACCGCCCAAAGGTTCCTTCAATAATAGGATCTTCCACCGAAAAATTTTTTTTTATTAAAGAAAAAAAGCGCACCAAAAAATTTTGGTAACTGGCTGGTGTAGCAAAGGTGTCATGATGAGGTGTCAGGCAACCCTGCCTCTCAACCCAAACCTGATCATATGCATTTACCATGATTTCCGTAACTGAAGGATCAACCAACAGGTCTTCCAAAGGTCCCCATCCGAAAAACTCCTTTCGAATTCTTTCTTGTACTGGGATTGGCTGGTATCGAATAAAGCCCTCTAATTGCAATCGGAATGTTTCGCTAGGCAACGCAATCCCTTCATGTTGAAACAAAAACACCTCCCGAGAATCAACCCCAAATTCCTGCTCGAATTTTTGAACCAATTCCCTAATAGGGCAAACAGGGGTTGTTACTGGAACTGCCTCTATCACGGATAAGCCCCCAAAATATCAGGCTTTAAGAAAATAACGAATTCACTTTCTTTGTTACGAAATTCTTGGCTGCTAAACAACGATCCCAAAATGGGTAACCCTAATAAGCCTTTTAATCCCTGACCACTTTGGGTTTGTTCTGCCTGGATTAACCCTGATAAAATAACAGTTTGCTTCTTGAGTAAATCAAATGAGGTGTTTAGGCGATGCACCTTAAAGCCAGGAACTCCATCCACTTGAACCGAGCCATCGATGGTTGAGACCTCGCAATCTAATTCTAATTGGACACGCTCACTACCCTGACTTTGGGCTTTGATTTTTAAATAGACGCCATACGGCTTCCATGTTACCGTGGTCATACGAAAATTCATCTGACGAAACGGCACCTCTCCGCCAGCGCGAAATTCAGCGGTTCCTCCGCTTCTCACCAGAAGGGAAGGACTAGCAATGGTACGTCCCCAGCCCTTTTGGGCAAAAAAGCTTGCTTGAATGTTGGCTGGATCAAGCACAAAATTGGGTAGTATTTGAGCACTTAATTCAGTTGGGGGCCGCAACCCCAATTGTTCAAAATAATGCCGACGCAACTCAACCAGTAACAATTGCACCCTGACCGAGGCCTTCATGCCACTTCCTTTATCATCGACTATCCAACGTACTCCCCACGGAGAAAAGCGCTGAGCCAAATGCGAGTCACATTGACTACCGCCGCACCGTACAGTCCAAGGTGGACCAAAGGAAAAGTCCGGTAACTCCTCTAAAATAGGCGCCGATACTTGCCAAATTTTCTTTAACAAATAAGCCTTTTGATGATCAGCAACGTTAAGTTCATTAATATAGTCGCACGCCCTCTCTTTACAGGCCTGAACCAACAAATCCAATTGATGATACCCAAAGATTTTACCTCCTAAAACCACCTCACCGCGATCCAACGTAACCTCCATAGAAGGTTGATGGGCTAGGTGTTTTCTTAAGCGATAGAAGGTGCTCCACTTTTTTTGAGTTAAGGCATGAATACCCACCACTGTCTGAGCGTTTTTCACAATCCCATACCCTGGTTTTAAAGCAGTAACCACAAGTCCATCAGGACGGGATTGGTAACGGAACTCCTTGCCCAATTGCACCTGATGAGGACCCTTTAGGGCAACCCAATGTTCCCGACCAATGGTGATTGGAACTTGTCTAATATCCTCTTTAAATTCATCTTTAATCACCTCTTTATTCTCCTCTTTAATTACAGCCCCTCTCACGCTTTGCCCGACAACCAAAGTAAGTCCCATCAACACCATACCCAATCGTTTACCAAGTAATGGAACAATCCTGTTCAGACAAAAAAGCAACATACGAACCCAGAAAGCAAAAAGAGAGTGCGCCCTCAAAGCCTTGAGCAAAGGGGTCTTGCACTTATGGTTGATCCGAAATGCGAACTCTATCGCAAAGTTGGAAATAAGATGATATCTCGAATACTGGGCTGATCAGTAATCAACATAACCAATCGTTCGATTCCCAGACCCACACCACCTGTAGGGGGCATTCCAACATCAATGGCATGAATGAAGTCTAAATCCATAGGGTGGGCCTCATCATCAATGATCCGCTTAGCCTCCTGCTCTTTAAGCCTTTCATATTGCTCTTCAGGATCATTTAACTCTGAGTAACTGTTACCAATCTCCATGCCCGCCACAAACGGCTCAAACCTTTCCACCAATCGAGGATCTTGTCGATGTCTTTTAGTCAACGGTGAAATCTCAACGGGGTGATCCATCACAATGGTAGGTTGCACCAGATGAGGTTCTGCCGTTAATTCAAAAATTTCCATAACCAACTCACCCCATGTTAGGCGATGAAGTTTATCATCATCAGAAGCCCACTCAGATTGAAGTTCGCGCAAGCGCTGACGCAAATCCTCTAGGGAAGCCCGATCCGGATCAATACCACTATACTCCCGCACTCCATCCAATACTTTTAAACGTCGCCAAGGACGTTTAAAATCAATCTCAGTGCCTTGAAACCGAATCTTCGTTGAACCACATAATTTTTCTACTAGATATGTTACCAGGCTCTCAAAACGCTCCATTTGAAAAAAATAATCAGTGTAGGCCTCGTACCATTCCATCATGGTAAATTCCGGATTATGGGTGCGATCAATCCCCTCATTACGAAAGTTCTTGCCAATTTCAAAAACCTTTTCAAATCCACCTACAATTAACCGCTTAAGATACAATTCGGGAGAAATCTTCAAGTACAATTTACGATCCAATGCCCTGTGATAGGTTTCAAAAGGGTGAGCAGCAGCTCCCCCATAGATGGGTTGCAGAATGGGTGTTTCCACTTCCATAAATCCCTGCTGTACCATCCACTGACGAATTTCATAAATAAGACGACTGCGAGTCTCAAAAACCTTACGGGATTGTGGATCGGCAATCAAATCCAAATGACGGTAACGATATTTCAATTCAATATCCTGCAACCCATGATATTTTTCAGGTAACGGTTCAAGGGTCTTAGTCAACAACTCAAAATGTTGGGCATGAACAGTTAATTCCCCTTTTTGGGTTTTAAACACAAACCCTTTTATTCCGACAATGTCTCCAATATCCATTAATAGAAAGGCGTCCACCATAGAGGCAGGTAACTCTTCATTACGAAAATAAATTTGCAAGGAACCTGTCTGATCTTGAATATTAAAAAAAGAGGCCTTCCCCATAGACCGCAGGGTCATCACCCGACCCGCGAGACTGACGCTGGTATCTACCTTCTCCCCAGCCTTCAATGTTTCTCCCCATTGCTTTCGCACTTCCGAAACATGATGGGTTTTTTGATACGAATAGGGGAAGGGATTTATCCCCTTGTTGCGCAATTCCCTTAACTTACGCCTTTTTTCGGCTCTTAAAACGTTATCTTCTCTTTCCACGGAATATCACCTTAATGTTACCAAACCCTATGATCGTCAATTTCGTTCATCTAACGAACGGCCCGCAAAAATATCTTGCACTCGTTTGAGTAACGCCACCGCCTCATCTTTGGGTCTTTGGAAGGCATTACGACCCATAATGGATCCAAACCCTCCACCCCTCGCAATCTCGGTTACTTCACTTAAAATCTCATCAGTGGCTTTAGCCTCACCCCCACTGAAGATAATAATACGTTTGCCTTGAAAACCAGCCTGTACAACGTGACGTACCCGATCTGCCAAAGTCTCAATACGAACCTTCTGACTTTCATAAACTTTTCTTGCAGCCTCTTGTTCAATATGAGCTGTTGGTGGCTTTACTTTAATAATGTGGGCCCCCAACTGAGCCGCTAAATGAGCTGCATACGCCACCACATCGATGGCAGTTTCCCCTTCTTTAGAAAGCTGTTCCCCTCGAGGATAGGACCAAATCACCACCACTAACCCAGCCTCCTTAGCTCGTCGAGCCGCTTGGGCAATCTCTTCGTACATATATTTGCGTTGGGGAGAACCTGGGTAAATGGTAAACCCAATACCAACACAACCCAATCGCAAGGCATCATCCACAGACGAAGTAAGGGCCGAAATCGGTGATTTACTGGTAAACAGAGTATCTGAGTTATTAATTTTAAGAATGAGAGGGATTTCTCCAGCGAAGTCACGGGCACATGCCTCTAAAGCTCCCAACGGAGCTGCATAGCCATTACAACCCGATTCAATGGCGAGCTCAAAATGGTAGGCCGGATCATAAGCATCAGGGTTTTTGGCAAAACTTCGAGCCGGACCATGCTCAAAACCCTGATCCACGGGAAGAATCACCAACTTACCGGTGCCACGCAAACGGCCATGATTGAGAAGCCGCGCCAAATTGGTCAATGTTCCTGGATTATCAGCACCATACCAACTCAAAATCTCACGTACTCGTGGTGTCATATCACCCTCTCCTTATGATTTATGAATGTCCTTTTATCCCCAGTTGTCACTTGTTTTTGGGGAGATTGTCAGGTTAAAATTCCCGCAATTAATTGGCAAGAATGGCAAGAGAGGATTTGATGCACAAAGTAAGTTTTGAACCAACCCCCAATCCAAGAACCTATCGTTTTCGTCTTCCACAAACGGGACTATCCCAGTCGGTAACCTTTCACTCACCTCAAGAAACCCTTTCATCCCCTTTAGCTAAAAAAATTTTTAGTTTTCCCTGGGTAGACTCAATCATGTTAGGTCCTGATTTTATGACCATCACCAAACACGATTGGGTAGAATGGGAATTGTTGGCAGAGCCCCTCACCCATCTTATTCAAGAACACTTAGATCTCGGTATTCCCGTTTACGAAAATAACTCCCAACTAAGTCCCAATGAGGGGGCCCACCCTAAAGATAAAAGCAACACCATGGAGTCCGCATCGCCGGAATGGCAAGAAATCGATCAAGTCATCCAACGAGACATTCGCCCCATCCTGGCATTAGACGGCGGAGATATTCAGTTAATGAAATTGGAAGATCAGGTCCTCTATGTGAAACTTCAGGGAGCCTGTGTGGGCTGCCCCGGCACCCAAATCACTTTAAAAGAAGGAATTGAAGCGCGACTGAAAGAGGTGTTTCCATACTTAAAAAGGGTTGAACTGATGCCGGATTAACCATGAATTAACCATGAATTGATGAATGGGCTAGAGAGTAAATGGTTTCTTGATGGATGGTTAATAGATAAATAGATAGATAGATCGATAAAATAGATAGATAGATAAATAGATAGATAAATAGATAGATAAAATAGATGGATATATGGATAAATGGATACATAAGATAGCTAGATGATTAATTAAAAGATGAACCCCAAAACGAAATGGGAAATGAAACGACTATTGAATGTGACTTGGTCCACATGGGGATTGTGGAAGACCTTAGTAAAGTTTTTGATAGCCATCCTTCTTCTCGCCTATTTATACCACTCCGGGTACTTTAACGTACAACAACTGGGCGCGCTACTGCAACCTGCTCTTATAGTAACTGGTATAGTCACATTAGGGATCGTGCTCGTTCTTGCTTCACAACGCTTTCAAAAACTCAGCCGTGCCCCAATTTCGGATGCCACTGCCTTTCAATTAACCTTAGTTGGGGTTTTTTTTAATTATTTCATTCCCGGTGGAGTGGGAGGTGACCTCATTAAAGGTGCCGCCCTAAAAAAAATAACAGACATGAGTGTGTCTCAATCAGCTTTTGTTACCATAATTGATCGATTGTTAGGCCTTGTCACTATGAGCACATTGTCTCTTTTGGGTTTCCTTTTTGTGCCCTCTCATTTAAAAAACTCACCACGTATTACCATACTGTGGTGGAGCTTACTCTGTATATGGGCTTTATTTACCATAACCTTTTTTGTTTTGGTATCCCGCCGACTTAGTTACCATCTTGTTTTGAAATGGCTACCTCAGGCTTTGTGGCAAAACGTTCCTTGGTTATCTCACAAAATAGAGTGGCTCCGATCAACCCGTCGTTACCCTTTAAAAAATATTATTGTATCTAGTCTATTTAGCTTTCTTTCTCAAATTTCCTCGATTTTCGTATTTTTTTGGATCGGCAAAGAACTTTATCCAGAACTACCTCTTAGTTGGTCTATTTATTTCTTTGTGGTTCCCATTGGATTTATTCTAACGGCTATCCCGATTTCACCTGGTGGAATTGGTGTGGGTCAAGCAGCTTTTGTGTTTTTATTTAGTCGTGCCCTTAATTTAAAAACCGATTTTGGCGCCATTAGCATTACCGGATTCCAATTTTATCAACTCCTTTGGGGATTACTGGGTGGTTACCTATTTTTTTTTAGAAAGTTACGCTAGCCATGTCTAAAACAAAAAATGAGTCAAACGTGAATCACTCACCTATAGTTACCACACACAACCCTACCCATACACCCTCAAAGGCCCTCTTTCTAGATCGCGACGGGGTGATTGTTTACGATGCAGGATACACTCGAGATCCTGATCTAGTATGCCTAATTCCGGGCATCGTTGGGCTCATCAAAAAAGCAAAACAGTTAGGTTATCAAATTTTTATAGTAACCAACCAATCCGGGATTGGAAGAAAACGCATTCACCTTGATGACTATCAAGCAGTTACTCAAAGGATGCTGGATTTATTGCAGCAACAGGGATCTCTTTTTATCGATGGCATTTGTTTTGCCCCGTATTTTGAAGGATCCCCTGATCCCGTGTTACCAGAAAACCAGATCTGGGAAGTGACAAACTCTTATCAGATCCCTCACGTAGGATGTTGGGATCCCCTATGGCGCAAACCACAGTTAGGTATGATTAGTTACCTCGTTAAGCGCTACCACTTAGATTCACAACAATCGATGATCGTGGGAGATCGTTGGACCGATCAGTTACTTGCCGTCCACTATCCTTTAAAAAAAGGGTTGTGGTTTTGTGAACATATAGATAGTTTTACTGAGTCAGTTAATTTTTTGGCCACTCAACCAGAGGCAGTACAAAATAAAATTGTGATTTCCAATCATCTCACTCATTTTATTGACTATCTCTAATCAAATTCATCGCTAAAAAATACCCTCTAATTGTAGCAAACGCTTCTTAATTAACTCCCCACCTTGGTAACCACCCAGGGAGCCATTGCTAGAGCACACACGATGACACGGAATGAAAACAACCAATGGATTTCGGGATAAAGCCCGACCTACGGCACGTGGGCTTGAATCAACCCGACGAGCCAATTCGGCGTAGGCTATACACCGTGGCTGTCTGCTTTGAAGGTCTAATAGAGCGTCAAAGACCTTTTTTTGGAATAGGCTGCAATAATCATAACTGATTAAGCAAGATGGGAAACTTCTAATGTTACCCGAAAAGTATTGGACCAATAAATCGGAAAGCCTGGTATCCCCTCTTGATCCTAAAGGGATTCGAGATGGGGTTGATACAGAGTGCTCCCACCATGATCGAATCACTCGACCACTTTTTAAGATATAGCCAAAAGTCCCCCATGAAACACTAAAATACAAAGGCTCAATCTTGCTACCCTCTGACCAAATCAAACGTGTTTTACTCATAAAGGTCCCCCTAAGGCAAGACGTTAGTCCCTTATTTGCTCCATTTTGAGACAAATCCTCCGTTTAAGGCGGTTGGCAGTTAAGTATTTTTCTAGACCTTCGATGATAGGTACAAAAAAGCCTCTCTAAAGGTGTTGAGGCATTAGAAAGCGAGGACAGCCATGGGCATTCACAAATCTTTTCCATCAAAATTTTTGGCTAGAAGTCAAATCCCACTATTGCTCTTACTGGTTATATTCTTAGTACAATTAGGAATCGCCCAAGATGAATATCAGCCAGGGGCTGGGCCCACAGAGGTGGACATTCCTTCTCCTGATCCTCAACTATTAGAGGACCCCATGCCTCCTGTGGCCCCCGAGTCATCGGTAACCCCATCATCCCCTTTAAGCCCACTGAGCAACACAAAGCCAGAAAATACCGAAGAATCATTAGACTCATCTATTTATCCCCGATGGGAACCCAAATCCAATCTAACTAATGATGTTGAAGCCTACACTTCAGATTCACCTCAAGATTCTTATCAGTTAGAGCCTCCAAAATCCTCTATCAAGAAAAAGGCCGTAAAACACCAAAAGCCTTCAAATAAAAAAGGCAAAAAAGAAATTGCCCAATCATCAAAGAAATCAAAAAAATCAGTAGCCAAACACCCCAAAAAACAGAAAAAAGATAGAAAAGAGGGGGGCCTCGCTAAAAAACAAAAGCACAAACAAATTGCAAAACACAAGAAAGGGGATAAGAAGAAACAACTTACTCAAACCAAGAAATCCACTAAACAATCAATCAAATCAACCAACAAGAAAAGAAATCCAGCCTCCTCTAAAGGTGGCTCAAAAAAATCCGATAAAAAGAAAAGATAGAAATAGAAGTGCAAAGCCACATGCCCCTGATCAGGAACGTGGTCTCCCTTTACGCCACGTTCCTTTTCTTTTGTAACTTAGAGTGCTGAGAGTTGACAAAAGTATCGGAAGCACATTACCTGAAGTTCTCGGCTTGTTAATTGCGAGAAAAAACAAAACAAAAACAAAAAACAAAAAAGCAAAAAGAGTAAAGAATTTTATTTTTAATAAGTTTTACTAACGTCGTCTTGGCAGAAGGCCAGATAGCTCAGTCGGTAGAGCAGAGGACTGAAAATCCTTGTGTCGGCGGTTCGATTCCGTCTCTGGCCACCACCTTCCTTTTATTGCCAAAAATAAATGATCCCAGCACTCAGATCAAACAACTGTAGTTGAACCCTATTGGGCCCAGTAAGTAACTGCCCCTCTAGCCTGGAGAATAATGCCATCTGCTCATGTAGCAACCATCGCATTCCGATTCCTAAGCTAAATCCCGCATATGCAGTTTCTGTAGACAAAAACTGCCTCTGATGTAACCCTACTGAGAAGAAATAACTTTTTAATTTGATCATTTTTAGAGATACATAATCATCCCTAACCTGATCATAAGTTAAGGTGCCACCTGGAAAAAATAGGAGTCTTAGATCGGGACCAAATCCCATATCACCAACAATAACCCGTGAAAAAAATAAAGTGTAACCCAAACCGAGCTCCAACTTGGGAGATAAAGAGAAATCCCCCGATAACGAATAGGAGCCTATGCGATGCATTTGCAAACTTCCTCCGTCCTTTGTTCGTGCATTTAAAGCGTAAGCTCCGAATCCTGCCGACAGGAGCACAGGATGCCCAACAAAAGGCATTTGGGTTAAAGCAAAAGCAAAAAAAAACATCAAAAAACGAGTCAATTTATCTTCAAACTGAGCACAAGTAGCATTTATTCTTACACCATTCATACACACATTCCCATGCTCTCTAAGCTGCCTCCGAGGATGAGGTAACCTTTTTAGTCGAAATATCCGAATTGTTCTTTTCATATCTAGTAACCTGAACTACCTCGTGGCAAACCCATCCGATATGGTTCCTCGCTTCAGCTATTTTTTCTTTAGTAACACCACGCTTATCCCATTTTTTTAAATAATCTACCAACACAAACCTTTGTTTATCTGATAGATTTTTGTCCACCTTACTTCGCAAATCCTTCGGAATGTTAAATAAGGATAATGCCAAAGTCTCTAAAGGAACGCGTAATAAGACCCTGTTCAATTCCTCATTCGATAGTTCAAATAAAACATAGTAAGGCGGACGCAATAGTGACAATCCTGAATTCTCGCCAGAGGCTAAGTAAATTTCTTTTTCGACAACCGGATCTACGCTAGAAACGTATTTGAGTATCTCGTGTTGACGTTTATACTTCTCAACCAAATCAATGGTTCGCAGTGGCTTTAATTCTTCCAAAATTTTAACATAATTATTTAACACTTCTGGATTGATTCTTCTCTTAGAAAGTTCATTAGACTCCACATCTAACAATAGCGCCCACCGGCCTGGCAAATATTCTCTTCCCACAGCCAATGACAAATTTTTAGGAAGCTGACTCAAGATCCACAAAGCATCCTCTTGATCAATTCGCTTTAAAAACTCTAACAACTTCTCTTCAGCATACCAGCAATAAACTAGTAACCTCTCTTCTAGCTCCGAATGCACGTTCCGACTTATCTTCATAAGATGATTCATAATTGAAAAGCATTTACTATCAAGAATTCCAGGATCTGCGATGGCAAGAAACCATTTCTCCGATTTTGAAAATGCTACCACCTTGTTTTTAATATCAACTGGAAAAGCATGCAATAACGCTCCTACTGAATGAGCATGAGAGTGAACCTCTTCCTCTAGAATTTTCATATCCTCCAATGAAGGAAAATTTTTTTCTTCTTTTAAACGCAATACCCATTGTTGAATTAACTCCGCTATTCGAATGGTATCATGTAATTGCAATTCCCCTCCGGTAATGCGGGTATCCCCAGACATCCCGCCACTTCCCCCATCACTCATCTCAAAACCTCGAACCGAGGGAAGAGCCCCTGCAGAACCTTGGGCAAAGGTTTCGCCAAAATGGCCGCCTCCCCCAGACTGCCCACTGAGCTCAACTTTAACAGATCCCACTGCTCGGGCTATTTTCCTTGCAACCATCCATCCATTTAGCAATTGAGCAATCAAATAAACAACCAACAGACCCAAAAAAATGGTGGCTATCTTTTTAAAAAATTCAGCGTTAATTAGGTCTTGGTCTTGATCCGTTACCTGAAGTGATTTTTTTTCCACCGTTATAAAATCTCTTCCCTCGACAAATGGCCACTGTTTTTTGGCCATTTTCTTAATGTCTTCAATTAAAAAATCCGGAACCGTTTGATCAAGGGTTATTTGTACCGTAACTCGAGTCACCTTTTTTAATAATACGTGATCTGGCACCTCAAGATCGTCCCAAACGTCGGATTCTCTGCGATCTACATATCCCAAAAGAGGGAGATTTAAACGATTACCATCCTGATCATTTTCAGGTCTTAACGGCTCAATAAAAACATCAACATAAAAAGGTTTATTCCCAACAATCTTCTCCAACAGTCGAGTAATGTCAGCAGCTAAGTTTTTTTCTAAAATGACCACCCTCGGATGTTTCGATTGGGCTAACCCCAATGAGCTAACAAACACCGACAATATTGAAATAGTTACTAACAGGCCTCTGACCACTGAACAGATCATAACGCCTCCTTTGGCTCAACAACAATTCTTATGGTCCTAGCCAAATCGTTTAAGAAAACTTTTTTCTCGCTGGCTGGTAATCGATGTAATTTTTCTAATTCCTCCTCGCCTAACATTTGAGGATCTACCATCAGCTCACCAAAACCCTGAATCCTCATGTGACGTAGAGGAACTCCTTTACTTTGCAAATATCGCACCACCTCTAAAG
>JANWYU010000145.1 GCA_025055135.1 Pseudobdellovibrionaceae bacterium
TTAGGGTTAATCCCAAGGGATTTGGAGGTATTGCCCATTTCATCTCAAGATTATCAGTCTAAAGCCCCTAGACCGCGTTACTCTAAACTCAATACCGAGAAATTAAGGGATCATTTTCAGCTAGAGTTGAGTGATTGGAAAAAATCGTTGTTTCAAGTTTTAAGTGGTCTCAAATTGTTGAACCCCTAATTTAGGGTATTACACTCCCCTTGGTAACGATAACAAATGTTGAGAGATTTCTTCGAGTAATTGGGTTTTTGGTGAGAATCCAATCCTTCTCGGCTTATCTAGGTAACTAACAACGGTGTGGAAATCTTTTTTTGATAGATCGAATATCTTTTGAATAGCATATCCTAAGTTACTGAGGGATTTAGATCTTTTTACACCCAATTTTCATTATTGCATATTCTTTCTAAAATATAAATATTTTGATTTCTATAACAAAGGAGAAAAAACATTCGGCCAAGTTGCAAAGAAAAGGCGTTATAATATAATCACACTAGAGGTGTTAGTTATGAGTCAACTTGCTAGTATCGTTGTTATCGAGGAATTTCATCCAGGCCAATATATTTTTTTTGAAGATGATTTGGACGCTCATTTTTACATCATTGATGAAGGTCAGATCCAGATCTTTACTAAGTCCCCCGACGGAAAAAGAGTGAATTTGGCCACCCTTGGTCCTGGAGAGTGCTTTGGAGAATTGGCCCTCATTGATCGTTCTCCTCGTTCTGCATCAGCTCAGGCTTTAACCTTTAGTAAAGTCTACAAAATTTCCGAGAAAGATTATCTGACTCTATTATCAGAACTTCCTGATTGGGCCCAGATTTTGCTTAAAACATTTTCGGATCGCATAAAAAAATTAAACCAAGTAACTCGAGAGCAAAATTTATTAATTAGAGAATATAAAAAACAACTCAAGATAACAGACTAACTTAATATTAACGACTATCATTTTTTGATTCGATCATTTTGTTGTTTTCAGTTACTAGGACAATTCGAGGAGCGTGGTAACGGGCCTCTTCAGGCGATAGCCAGCAGTAGGCACAAATAATGATCTTATCGCCGGGCATTACTAAACGGGCTGCTGCCCCATTCAGGCTAATTTCACCAGGCTTTCCTCGAATAACGTACGTTTCAAATCGGTTACCATTGTTGATATTGTAAATTTCTACTTTTTCATTGATGAGAATTCCGGATGCTTCTATTAAATCAGGACAAATGGCTATGGATCCTTCATAGTTTAAATCACTTCCTGTTACTGTTGCTCTATGGATTTTAGCCTTCAATAAATTGACAAACATAAAGCCTCCATTGTCTTTTCTGTGCGTTTTTCATCTTTAATAATTTTTATTTATTTCAAATGCCTTTTTTAAGCCAATAAGAACCAAATCGGAGTTCATTACATCAAAAATGTTTTCTTTCTCAAATAAGCTAGAAAACCCTCCGGTGCCAATAATTTTTGGTTGAGTATCTTGAGTGAAACATTCTTCGGTTAATTTTTTTATGATTTCTCGCATGGCGCCCAAATGGGAATAATAAAGACCTGACTGAATGCTAGCTACTGTTGATTTACCCAGGGCCTGATTAGGAGAAATGATTTCTACGCTAGGTAATTTTGCCGTTTGAGTTTCTAGGGCTTCCATTGATATTCGTAGTCCTGGCATAATGGTGCCACCCAGATAATCCCTATCTTTAGAAACAGCACAAAAAGTCGTGGCTGTTCCCAAATCAATGATGATGAGATTTTCGTTGGGATAGAGGTGGGTGGCCCCAATTGCATTGGCAATACGATCGGCCCCTACTTCGGTTGGATTATGGTAACTGATTTTCATTCCCGTTTTGACTCCGGGTTGCAAAATAAAAGGGGTTAGATCAAAATATTTGCGGCAGGCATTGCGTATCGAATGAACCACATCAGGGACCACGGAACATAGTGCGATATGGGTAACCTTTTGAGGATCGACTTTATTTTCCTTAAGAACCATGCGGAGGAATAAGCCAATTTCGTCGCTGCTTGCCCCTGTTTTCGATGTTTTACGAAAGCGTAAGAAAATTTCATCCCCTTGAAATACTCCCCCGAAAATCTGACTGTTACCTATGTCTAAAGCGAGTAGCATCCTAGTCCCTCCTTTTAAAATTTGAATTATAATAGCCGACTATGCTGTGCACGATTTCTGAAGGTCGGGTGAGCTCAGAGAGCAACTCAAGATTGTGATTAAAAATACGCCATTTTGGATTATTTTGCGATATTTCTTGCCAATCATTGTGCACTACAAGGTCAATGTGTCCTGAGTTAAAAACCCGAGATACTTCCTGTTTGACGTAGTCCCAGTCCCAAACAGGAAGTGAAGTCAATTTGAAAGCCACCACCATGCCTTCTTGGTTTTGTTTGGTGATTTTCGCTAGGGTCTTTTCCCGAGGTTTTAGGACGAGGTTGTGGCTTTTGTGAGAAGAAAGCTTGTGGTAACAGGTAAACGAGGGGTTCTCTTCTTGATCATGAGACTTAACGTCAATATCAAAATCACTGATTGCTGCAGCTTGGATTAATACATTGTGTTTTTGGTTATGTAACTGACGTAGTAACTGCTCTTCTAAATCTTGGGGGGTGGTAAACGGTATGATTTTGAGTCGCTCTAGCCTTTGATAATATTGAAATTCAGAAGGATAGAAAATTTTAGCATCACTCGACAACAACAAATGAACAACGTTGTTTTGTCTTAGGGCCTCAAGAGCTAATGTTTGACCGGTCTTTCCTGAAGATATGTTACCTATGTATCGTACATCATCAATGGGAACTTTGGTGCCGCCTGCTGTAATGCATATGTTTAAGGTTCCCCCAAAGGCTTTGGGAGTGAGGTGCTGTTTGATGGCCTCTATAATCTCCTCAGTATCCAACATGCGGCCTAATCCCTTTTCTTGACAGGCCATATATCCTTCAGGACTTGGCAAAACGATAAGGCCCCAATCTTTAAGCTGTTTTAAATTGTGTTGAATGGCCGGATGTTGATACATGGCCGGATTCATACTGGGGGCTATCAGAAACGGCTTTTGAAAATCATGGGCTAACGCCATAGTTCCCGCAAGATCTGGGGCTTTTCCCTGAGCTAAGTTACCAATGAAGTGCGCAGTAGCTGGAGCAACTAAGATGAGATCTGCCCATCGCATCCATTCAATGTGTCGCATGCGCTCTTGATGGTCCCACAAACCACAGGCGGTGGGATGTCCACTTAAGGCTTCAAAGGCCAAAGGAGTTACAAACTGGGTAGCAGCATCTGAAAGAACAATTCTGACTTCGTACTGCGCTTGTTTTAATTTACTTGTTAAATCAAGGGCTTTATAAGATGCAATCGAGCCAGTTACCATTAAAAGTATGCGGGGTGACCGTGTTTCCATTTTTTACTTCCCTACCTGCCTTACTTGCTTACCTACCCATCTACCTATCTACCTACCTACCTACCACCTATCTACTTACCTACCTAATTACACATTCCGTTACCCTTTTTCCTGAGTAGCATCAGGCCAGGGAATATTATCTATGAGTCGGACTCCCTCAATCCAGGCAGCTACAAAGCGTCTTCCTTTTAGTTCCGTCACATAATCAACTTGAAATCCGCTATTTTCCAATTCTTTTCGGATCTGTTCCACACCATGGGGTACTCTCAATTTTTGATACAATAGAGCTGCTTTCCTTCGTCCCTCTTCAGATAATCGGGAGTTACGGGAGCTTAAAGCAAGCCCGGAATGTTCCCGAACAGTGGGACAAGCTACGATGGTAACTGGTAAGAAAAATGCATCAACCATACCTCGGATGAGCTCTAATTGTTGATAATCTTTTTCACCAAAATAAGCCCTTTGGCAGCGACTGAGCATAAACAGCTTCAGTACGATGGTGAGCACCCCAGTAAAATGACCTGGCCGATAAGCGCCACAGAGTAAATGGGAAAACGAATGCTCAGTTACTTGGTAACGATATTCATCGGGATACATGTCTTCAGGGTTTTGCGGCATAAATACCACATCCACACCGAGACTTTGTGCTAAGGCCAGGTCTTCTTTGGGTGTTCTGGGGTAACGAAGCAGATCCTCTTTTTGATTAAATTGGGTAGGATTCACGAAGATCGTTAAAATTACCCGATCATTTTCTTTCCTTGCCCTTTCCATTAATGAGGCATGTCCCGCATGTAGGGCCCCCATGGTTGGTACTAATCCAATGGTAACACCTCGTTGTGTTAAATCGTTAGCTAGTCGAGCCAATTCTTTTGGTTGTTCGATAATGATCATAAACTCCTCGACTTTTTAAAAAGTAACGTGTTAAGAAAATGACTCCTCCTGACTTGGAAACTCTCCCTTAATTACGGCATCTACGTAGGCATTTAGGGCATTCTTGATTGCGCCATTCATTTGGGCAAAAGACCTAACGAATTTGGGTTTAAAAGTATCATTCATTCCCAATACGTCGTGCCAAACCAAAATTTGGCCATCGGTGAAAGGTCCCGCTCCAATTCCGATGGTAGGAATGTCAATGGAGCGAGTAACTTCTTGAGCAAGCTGGCTAGGAACACATTCTAGCACCAAACTAAAACAGCCGGCTTGGGCTAGGGCCTTACTTTCCTTGAGGATTTTTTCTGCTACTTGAGGTGCTTTACCCTGCACTTTAAATCCTCCCAACATGTGGTAAAACTGGGGAGTGAGTCCTACGTGGCCCATTACGGGAATACCATTTTCGGTTAATTTGCGAATTACTTGTAGGGTCTCTTCGCTGGCCCCTTCAATTTTGATCCCATGAGCTC
>JANWYU010000188.1 GCA_025055135.1 Pseudobdellovibrionaceae bacterium
CTTTATTAACACACGTATTCGAGCTATAGCCTGGCACACTAGATTCACAATTCACAACAACATAAGCACCTTGTGAGTAACATTTTGTTTCAGGAAGGCAACTATTTGTTGCCGAATCATAAACGCCTCCTACACCGGCACATAAATCTGCGGAGGATAGTGCCACCTGACACTCCCTAATAACGCCTCCCCCATCCACATATACGGGAAGAACAAAATTCTGAGGGCTTAAGGGTACCATTCGCCCTTCATCCCAATACTCAAGCTCCAACCTGACATTGACATAAGATAAAAATAAGTTTTGTCCGTTCACTGTTATCGGCATTTGATTGGGTAAAGCATTATTGGTAGACAGAGTTAAATTCCTCACCACCACACGAGCAGCGTCAGGAGTACCCGACACAATAGTTCCCGACTGGACTGTTGTTAAGCCCCGTAAGTTGTTCACACGCAGTGTTAGCGGAGCCTCGGTATTAGGCGGGGGAAGAGTAACATTTTCCAGAGCCCTTCGACAATCTCCCCCTCGCAAATTTAAAAATTGGGTTAACTCGTGAACAAAAAGATAAGCCTCACTCTGGGAAGAAACAATATTTTGTGAACGGAACGCTGTGGTAAAAATCCCTGCTGATATCACAGACAAAATTGCTACTATAACCAAGGAAACTAATACCTCAATTAATGTTACCCCTTGGGCTGAAATCCTACCTTCGAATCTTAATAACCTAAAAAATTGATTGAATAACAATTGAAATCTGAATGGCCTAATGCAACACCCCCAATCGGTTTCTATTAACCTTATTTTTTGATACTTGGTCTCATTAATCAAGGTTCAGCATTATGGAATGGTCAGAATCTCATATCCCGTATCCGTGATCAAAACGGTATGCTCAAATTGGGCAGACAATTTTCCATCACGGGTGCGATACCATTTTATAGAGGAATTGGGAATGAGAAACTCCACCACCTCATCAGATCCTTGATTAATCATTGGTTCCACAGTAATGCATCGCCACGGTAACAACATAGGGCCTCGACCTCTTTTCCCATGACTGGGAACAAACGGCTCCTCATGGAAACGCCTTCCAATACCGTGGCCACCTATCTCCTTTACCGTTGTAAATCCATGCCGAGTAACAAATTGGTTAATTTCAAAGCCAATATCTCCTGTGGTGGCCCCGGGACGTACCACCTCAATCCCTCGATCTCTCGCCAAACGCGCCACCTCTACAAAATGCGCCACCTCAGGTGTTACCTCACCAACTAAAAACGTAGCTGAGGTATCGCCATAAAATCCATCTTTCTTAGGGGTAACATCAATATTCACAATATCTCCTGAGCGTAATCGGTACTCATCCGGAACTCCATGACAAACCACATCGTTTACGGAGGTGCAAATCGATTTGGGGTAACCATGATACCCTAAGGGCGCTGGCTCTGCACCATGACTGAGGGTGTAATCGTAAACAATTTGATCTAGCTCGAGCAAACTCACTCCCACTTTTACATATGAGGCAACATGTTCAAGAGTACGCGCCGCCAGTCGGCACACCTCGCGCATTTTTTTTATTTCATCTGGATTTAAAGGTGGGGGTAAGGTTTCTTTAGCCATTGCCCTTCATTATTTTAATTAATCCCCTAAAAGCACAACACTTTTTTATCCCTTCAACCAACATGATGAGGATCGCGACATATTTCCTCTTCATGCTCTAGTTCCATAGTCAATTCACTGACCTTCCAATGAGCCCACAACCGATCTTTTAATCGTTGTTTCAATTTAGCACAAAACTCCAGGGAACAATTTTTTTCCACCACCACATGCATGGTTAAAATGTTCCTCTCCCCATCCAAGGACCATCCATGAATATGATGTACCCCTTTTACCCCCGGTACCGCCAGAATATCACGAGTCATGTCCTCCAGTGGCAACGTATCAGGCCATGTTTGCATAAAAATGGCAAAAATTTTCTTTAAGTAACCAACCATACGCCAAAAAATCCATAGGGCCAGAAGACAGGCCAACATAGGATCGATCCAATAAAATTGAGTATGATAAATCACTCCTCCGCCCAGTAACACTACCAACCAACCCACCAAATCCTCTAACATGTGATATTTTAAAACCCTTTCGTTAAGACTGCTTCCACGACTGAGCTTAATAAAGCTATATCCATTTACAACTAAGCCTAATCCAGCAAATACCATCATAATTTCGCTTCGGATCGTCTCAGGATCAAGTAGCCGTCCGATCCCATTAAAGAAAATAAACACAGAACTCACACTAATCACCAGCCCACTAATGAGGGCGCTTAAAAGAGAAAAACGACGGAACCCATAAGTATGTACCGGTGTAGCCCTGTTGATGGATAATTTCTGCAACCATAACCCCAATCCCAAGCTCAATGCATCCCCAAAGTCATGAAGGGCATCAGACATTAGGGATAAGCTGTTACTATAAAGCGCTCCAAGCAGTTCAACCAATGCAAAGGACAAATTGAGCCAAAATGCCTGTCGTATCGATGATTCAGGGCCCGACGAAAATGCATCTCTTCCTTTTTCGTTGGCCGCGTGATGGTGATGAAAACAAAAATGTTCCGCCAATTTTTGTTCCCTTTCTATAAATTACCGCAACAGTACTCAAGTATCCTTCACTCTACTAGCACTTCTATGCCCTCAAGGCCAGAAGCAGAATATAAGCTTCTCTGGTATCGAATCTCAGATACACGATCCCCCTGTCCCCGAATTTTAATAGGAACTTGATAGGTTCTTAAATAATCCATCACAAAATCGATATTTTTTCCATATAAAGTAGTGGGGTCCAAAGGCTTAGAGGGAAGAACAGCGGAAGGTAACTTGGTTTCGGATTTTCCCCCCTCTTTCTCCTGTAACGAAGCCATTACCAAAGATTCAATTTCTTCCGGATGGCTAGGGGCAATGGCCTCTTTACGTGCCCAATACGCCCCCAAGCGGGAAAACAAAGGGGCTACCGATTGGGAGGCATATCGATCCTTTCGTGGGCTATCTAAACCAACTAAAAGTAAAAACCGCGGTCGATCTGCCGGAAAAAAGCCAATAAAACTCGTTAAATACTGATCTTTTTTGTAACCCTTTTCTTGTTCCCCTGCTTTTTGAGCCGTCCCTGTTTTTCCAGCCACCTGATAACCCACGATACGCGCCTTTTCTCCTGTTCCGCCAGCGCTAACCACATCCATTAAAAATTCCTTCATTAATTTCAGGGTTCGTTGAGAAAAAATCCTATTTTCGCTCTTGAAATCAACAGGGGCTTCCCAGTCCCACTCGCTAGAAAGATCATTGTGTACGCCTTTTATCAATAGGGGTGGACGCCAAACTCCGTCTGTGGCTAATGCGGCCCAAGCCGTAATCAACTGCAGCGGAGTTATGGCCATTCCCTGACCAAAGGAAATGTTACTAATTAAATGCTTATTCCATGGAGGATTCGGAATAAGACCTCGAGACTCGCCTGGTAACCCTAAACCAACCTTCTGATGAAATCCCATTTGCTCCAAACCCTGTCTTAATAGCTGCTCTCCCATCAAGATTCCGATTTTAGCCATTCCAATATTGGAACTTTTCATCAAAATGCGTCGCAAATCCATCCGCGGTTCTTTTGGATCAAAATGTACATCTCGAATCACCCGATCAGCCACCTTAAATTTGCCCCCCTCTAAATCAGCTACGAACGCCTCATCCACCACCTTATTTTCTAATGCCCATGCCATTATCAGAGGCTTCAATACCGAACCAAATTCATAAACATGATTAATCAAAGGGTTTTTCAAAGGCAAAGAAACAAGCGAAGGCATTGATTTTTCCACAAAAGCCATAGCACGTATTTCGTGGCTATTAAGATCCAAACCTATGGCAAATGCAGAATCCGCTTTTTGTTGGGTAACAGAAAATTGTAACTGTTTTTCAAAGAAAAGCTGTAAGTCAAGATCAATAGTCAAATGTACTTTGCGGTCGATTAAGGACTCTCGTATAAAATCATCGGCAAAGGACAACCAACGGCCTCGGGCATCGCGCAATACCCTAATCGATTTGGGACGCAAATCTAATTGTCGATCAATCCAAAGCTCGAGTCCCGATAAACCTTGACCATCCACTCCCACACCACCAAGTAACGGCCGAAGAGCCGTCCCCACCGGGTATATCCGACGATACTCTGTAATAAAACCAAACCCATTGGGTAACCCAATTTTTTCTATTTTCTTTTTCGATTCTTCATCGAGAAATCTCATTAACCATAAAAAGCGGCTACGATGATTCTTTATTTTTTTGCGCATTCGACCCATGTTCCAACCCATCAATGAACTAATTTTGCGAAACTGTTGAGAACTGAGGTCAGCAAGTTGGGGATCAACAAACAGAGAGTAACTCTCTACCGAAAACACCAATTCCTTTCCGGCACGATCGATTACTGTTGGCCTGCGCGGCTGAATGCGCATCTGAACGGAAAACTGTTTGTCAATCCAGGATTGCAGTTCGGGGCCTGGGAAAACCTTCAAATAAAACGATCGTACAATAATCGCACCAAAAAAAAGAACAAACACAATAAAAATAACTTGCAGTCGTCCTCTCATCTCTTTCCTATTGCTTCGGCCTGATCCTTAGATGAAGGATGTGCTTCTGGCATGACTATAATGCGGGACAAAATGGTTTCCGTCGATACCAAGTGAGACGTTTTAAGAAGATCTTCCTCCTGTCTATAGGCTAATTCCATCTTTTGCAGCTCAAGCTGTCTTTTTTCCTTTTGAAGGGCTGCCAAATTAATCAGTTTCGTGTTTAATAGGTATATCTGATACCGTTGATATAGCTCTAATGAGGTTACTAATAACAAAGTAACGAATGTTACTAGAACATAATGCCATTTCAATTTGAGCTCCTTTTAAGAAAATCGTTCAAAAACCCGCAACTTGGCAGAGCGTGCCCTAGGATTTTGGACCACCTCCTGCTCGGTGGGCTCAATAACTTTTTTAAATAAGGGCTTACCCAGTGTTGCTAAATCTTGTTTAAACATCCACTTTACTATCCTATCCTCTAGGGAGTGAAAGGTCAGCACAGCCAAACGACCCTTTGGCTTAAGTCCTGCAACCAGTTTGGGTAACCCTTCTTTTAAATGATTTAATTCTTGATTCACCTCGATTCGTAATGCTTGAAAATAAAGTGTAGCGGGATGACGCCCCTTTTGACGCCAACCCTCCACTTTCTCTATGATTTCCGCCAGCTGCCTGGTTGAGCGAAAGGGCGACTTGCGCCGCTCATGAATAATGGCACGAACCACCTTATACGGTGCACGTATCTCACCAAATGTTTGAAATAGTGTAATCAATTCTTTTTCGCCCCAATAGTTCACAATATCCGCAGCAGTAGTTGACACGGTCTGATCCATCCTCATGTCTAACGGACCATCATAATAAAAGCTAAAACCACGGGATGGATCATCCAACTGAGGTGAACTCACCCCCAAATCCATAAGAATAAAATCAAAGTAACCCAATTCATCCACTGAAAATTGTGAGAAATTCCCATGAACCGAAATGACTTTTTGATTTGCCACCAAATCCCGGTAGCTCTGATTAGCAAAGGCAATGGCCGCAGCATCCTGATCCATGGCTACCGCCTGAGCCAAGAACTGGCCAAACCGTTCCCAAATATACTGAAAATGCCCGCCCCTGCCGAAGGTAGCATCCAAGTAACGGCTACCAGATTGAGACAAAACGGGCTCAGCCACACGCCCCACCTCACTCAACATCACGGGAATGTGGGTCCCCTTAGGATTGGTAACTTGGACTTTCGTCATAGTCTTGGATTTTGGGCTATTTATACCTTGGGTCAAGAACAATTCCCTTTTAAAATGTAGGCAAGATGTTGATAAAATGCCCTAAATGTGGGTTTGATCAGCCACAGGACGAATATTGCGCCCGATGTGGGGTTCATATCCCAAGCTTTCAGAGTCAACAAAACCAAAGTGCATCGGCATCATCTCTTACGAGTCGTTGGCAGTTCTGGCTCGTACTCTTTGCATTGTTCATTTCTGTTACCGTAGTGGCAACCCATTTTTTAAAAAAGCGGGAAATTGAAAAAAGAAAGGCCTCCTTACAAAGAGGAATTCCCCTGAGTGCTCAGATCAGTCAAAAAAGAGATACCGAGCACTTGGCACAAAGTTCTCAAGCCTCCCCATCTCCTTTGATGAAAACGTCAGAAAACTTAGAACCGAGTTCGCCCTCTCAAACGTCAATACATGCTGCTGCCGAGACCAATTTGCCCTCCCGTCCTAAAACACCATCCCATCCAAAAATGGAAAGTAGCCCGAAAATAGAAGAGGCCAACCGCCAACAAGCCGCTATGGCCACAGAAGATAAAAAAAGGCCCAATACTCTGGGTTCATCACCAAACCAAAATCAAACTTTAAAATTAACCTCCGGACTCATTCCCAACACAGCTACCCAACACCTTTTAGAGCAGGCTTCCCGATATCAATTACCGGTTATCGAGACTGATTCCATGACGCAAATTACGTTGAATCCTCAGTTAAAAAAATTGGTTCAACCACTGACCACTTCCTGGCTTCCGCTAAAAACCATCGATCTTGAGGCTAGCTCACTTGCCTATCAGTGGCTTGAAGGTGTAGAGGGAAGTGAAGAGGGATTTTATTTTGCCCTTAGTGGTCAAACCGATATTTCTCCGCCCCGTTTGGACCTTCAGCTATTTATTCAACCCAAACTATCCGATGAAAAGGGAGAACTCATTCACTTTCCTAACGCAGAGATGGAACATCTGAATGACAAAAATATCGTGGGTTATATTGTTATCTATCAGATCCCTCGTCACGTCCGTTTTTCCAACTCCATAGCAAAACAGAAATTTTTCCATTTCTTGCAAGACCCTCAGTTTTTGCGCTCGCAATCACAATTTGCAATTTATGTGGAATTTGCTAGTCGTTAAGTTCATGTGGTTGGAACATCGATATGGACCTCAGGTAGCAATTTGTAATTCCCCTTTGGCTCATTCCTGGTTATCAGAGCTTTGCTCCCAAGAATGTCGGCAACCACGCCTCAACCAATTAATGCATCTATTATACACCCACTTGTTATCAATGGTAATTGAGCAAGAGTTTCCCGTGGTTACCATTAAGCAGCAAACCCGAATGGCCTCGCAACATCCCAATCATGCACAGATCACTACTCAAGTCATCCGTCACCACACTCGTGCTATTACAGTTAATTTAGCCCGTGCAGGGACCTTTCCCTCTCATATCTGTTACGAGCTATTAAACCAAACCCTAGATCCCTCTCTGGTGAGACAGGATCATATTTTTGCGGCCCGCACAGCAAATGCACAACATCAAGTCACTGGTACCGATTTGGGAGCCCATAAAATTGGTGGGGATAAAGAAGGCGCTATTGTTATTTTCCCCGATCCTATGGGAGCCACGGGCCACACCCTGCAAGCAGCGTTGGATCATTACCTAAATCACATTGAAGGAACAGCCCTCAAGTTTATTGCCGCCCATCTGATTGTTACCCCAGAATACCTGAAGCGCATCACAGTGACTTATCCACAGGTCAAAATTTACGCCTATCGTGTTGATCGCGGGTTATCTCATCCTTCCATACTTGCCAAAACTCCAGGTGAGGATTGGGAACAAGAGAAGGGCCTAAACGACTATGGTTACATTGTTCCTGGGGCTGGGGGACTGGGTGAATTGCTGAATAATTCACCCATTTAAATGATCTCTGAAGATTGACGAAATGCCATTATAAGGCTACGGTAAAAAAATGGCTCAAATCGCTAATCTTCCATTACGTTTGTCCCCCTATTTGTCAGCTGAAAAAATCCAATCTCGGGTGAAGGAATTGGCCCGAGAAATTAGCCCACACTTCTTTCCCTCCTCGGAGCCTCTTATAGCAGTATGTGTTTTAAAAGGTAGCTTCATGTTTTACTCTGATTTAATTCGCGAATTAGATGGTAACATAGAATGCGAATTTCTAGCCGTATCATCCTATTCGGGAATGACCAGCTCCGGTGAAGTGAAGGTTACCTTAGATCTCAACCGGGCCATTGAAGGGAAAAACGTGTTACTGGTGGAAGATATTGTAGATACTGGGCTTACCATGAACTTCCTTATACAATGGCTGAAAAGTCGAAAACCGAAAAATTTAAAGACGGTAGCCTTACTGTTAAAGCCGGACGCTCTGAAAACCAAATGTGATCTTGATTTTGTAGGCTTTAAGATTCCCAACGATTTTGTCGTAGGCTACGGTTTGGATTATCAGGGTTACTATCGCAATCTGCCCTACATTGCTCAAGTACAAAGCTTTAATTAAAAGAATTTCCCCCAAAAGATTGTTGAGTCATTGAAGGTGAGGGGGGGCAAAACCCACCCCCTTATATTCCTCACCTACTGACACTGCATGAGTAAATTCATGATGGACTGCACTTGAGACGTAATATCAACGGAACTACCTTGCTGACAGTTCCAACCCTCCGCCTGATTCGCACTGGCAATACCATATTGAGCCCTTTGAGAGCTTTGATAATTAATCGTACTGAAACTCTCCGAAATTGCTGCTGCATAGCCTTCATAGGTACTATTGGGACCCGTATTCATATTTATATCCCATCCCTGGGGCGAAGTTAAAGTTCCCGAAAGACCTCCTCCGCCCGCCCCTTGACCTAAAGCGAAGTTGGCATAATTACTACCCAGGACTTCAAAAGACAGTCGCCCAAAAGAATCTGAACTCGCTTTTTCCGCGAAGGCAGCATCAATACGATTTGAGTGTTGGGTCATTTTAAAATAGTATGTGGGGTTGGACATTCCTGCATTCAGAGAATGATCAGTAATACGGCGAATGACAATGCTTTTAGAGCCCTGCCATCCGTTATTAAACACTCCAGAAACAGTCATCTTTTGTAATATCTTTAGGTTACTACCCACAAAATTATCAGCGTCATAGGTAAAATCAATGGTAATAGAAGAAGTTCCTGTGTTATAAGAACCTATAATATTCCCATAGTTTAAATTGGCTGACGGGCTACCACCACACATTTTGATGTTAAAAATCCCTAGGGTATTATTAACAACCTGAGCACTTACCAGAATTTTCTCGTTTGAACCAACGACAAAATAATAATTATTGCCATCGGGAGTTAATACTCCTTGATTGATCATCACCCCAATGCGACATAAAACCTTGTCCGCATTTTTGGCTACAGAAAAAAACCATTTTCCAGTATCACAACCACTATTCATTGGTGCGCTAGTAACTCCATTGCAGGTGCCACCCATATGCAAAAATGTGTGAGTGGCGGCCGAAGGCTGTACTAATGCCGAAGGAAATAGATTGGCATTATTGTTAACATTTCCTCCCAAATAAGGGATGGCAATATTGGAGCCGCTTCCCTCACTACTTTTATTACTACAGCCTAAAAAAACTAACCCTGGCAGAATTACAGTGCTCACCAATGAGAAACGAACAAACTTCTTTAATGAATGGAATGGAATATACATAGTACCCCCTATATCAATAAAAATATTTAACTTTCGTCACAAAGTTAAAAAACAACTCCCAATAGTAAGGCAGGATGATACTCTTGAGAAATTTTATTGGTAGCGTTGGATGTGCTACTGCCAATTGCAATTTTATTATAGGAAAGCGTTCGAAAACTCACTTGTAAGCCACCAAAAAATGAAGAAGAAACAAACCAACGATATCCGACATCAAAGCCAAACCCTGAACCATCTTGCAACTTGGTAACGGACGAAATCTCGTAAGTAGAGACAGGAAAATAGTTGAAATCAAAAAACCAATTTACCGATCGGTATCCAAGTGATACTCCATACGAAATACGAGGTCTACTGTTACCAATCTCATTAATAAAGTGATCATAAACTAAACCAACAAAATATGATCCTCCGTTATAGCCTAACTTAATTTGATAATCCGATAAGTAAGATTCAACGTTACCCAAGTTATTTCCCTCAGTTTTCTGTGACCAAGAATAATAACTTAAATGCCCTTCGAACTTGGACCAACCTTCTTGGGCATAACCAAACATAATCACAAGAACAACCAAATATGCTACTAGTGAATATCGTATCATGGTGCTCATACCTCCTCCTTTTGTTCCTAATTATCAAAGAACCCCACTTAATCTCAAACTATAATTTTGTTACTAGATAATCGTTAAAACTATAGTCTAGCTTGCTAGCAAAAAGCCCTCTATGTTACCGTAAAGATCACATCAATGGTCCATTAACTTTCCTCAAACTTGATCGATACCAAGTATGTAATGAGTCCTCACAAGACAAAATATCGTTTGGGTTACCTAATTATTGTTTGTTGTATCCTTTTAGTCTCGGGAGCCATCGTTTTTCGGTTTCCCAATCGTGGTTCTGATCAAAATAACCCCCTTGCCTCGCAGCGTAGTGTGGCAAAAATTACTTTAGAAAAAGAGCATCCCAATAAGAGCCAGCTTCATTCTCGCCATCTAGAACTAGGTATTATTACCGGTAGAACGGACAAATTGGATCGTGAAGAATCAGTGATTATGAACGATCCTGCATTAAAGCAAGCCTGGGGAATCGAAAAGGCAAATGCTTTAAAGGCATGGAGAATTACCCAAGGGTCGGAAAAATTAGTGGTGGCTGTAATCGACACCGGATGTGATCTCAAGCATGAGGATTTAGCTGATAATTACTGGACGAATCCAGGTGAAATTCGAGACGGAAAAGATAATGACGGTAACGGATTTGTCGATGACATCCATGGCTGGAATTTTGTCAGCAATAATAATGATTTAACGGATAACCACGGTCATGGCACCCATGTGGCTGGGATTATCGGAGCCATCGCCAACAACGGCAAAGGTTTGGCAGGAGTCTCACCCAAAGTTCGCCTTATGTGTTTAAAGTACTATGACCCTAAGAATCCAAGTGATCATCTTAAAAACACCATAAAAGCCATCCAGTACGCCATAAAAATGAAGGCCCATATTATCAACTATTCCGGTGGCGGAATCGAACCCTCCGCCGAAGAACAGTCCATTATTGAAGCGGCTCAAAATCAGGGAATATTATTTGTGGCGGCAGCTGGTAATGAGCGCTCTAACTCTGATATCCACAAATATTATCCGGCTGACTACGGGTTAGAAAACATCATATCGGTAACAGCAATTGATCCTTCAAATTCTATTTTGCCCTCCTCCAATTATGGAACTCAAACTGTCGATCTGGCAGCCCCAGGACATAACATTCTTTCCACCCTACCAGGATCCACCTATGGCTTCATGACCGGAACGTCCCAAGCCACTGCTTTTGTTTCAGGAGCAGCAGTACTGGTATGGTCACGCCATCCTCATTTTGCTTATCATGAGGTGAAACGCTACATTTTACAAACAGGCACCATGGATGAAAACCTTTTAAAGAAAACGCGCACAGCACGAGTTTTGAATTTATTGAAGGCTTTAACTATGATGGACAACACTTTAACATTAACCGGACTTTCTGGCCCTTCTACCCAACCCATATCCTCCGACAATCCTTTTTCCGTTGATTCCCAAAATCCTTTTAAACCATTTATTGAGCTCAATATTTTCAGCAAAAAACTTCAAGAAAAATCAATCCAATCAAGAGAAGCCTCGCAGCCTACTAATCAATAAATGCCTCCCCAATTGAATGTTCCCAATCTTCTGTGATACTTAAATTTTGTAAGATACCTAACTATGAACAATCAAAAACAAACAAATCCATCGCCCTCTCCCATCATCTCCTTTCTCCAGGTTCGGAAATCCTTTGGTAACAATGTTGTTCTGAAAAATGTTACCTTAGATATCTATCCTGGAGAAATTATTTTTATCATTGGACGTTCCGGATCCGGTAAATCAGTTTTATTGAAACACCTGGTTGGCCTGATTCGGCCTGATAGTGGGGATATTTTTTTTAAAGCACAGAACTTGTCCCATCTAAAGGAGAATGAATTCTTTCCCATTCGCCAGAAAGTGGGTCTTATCTTCCAACAACCGGCCCTTTTTGATTCTTTAACCGTTTACGAAAATGTGGCCTTTGGGTTGCAACGCTTGCAAAAACGCTCAGGCAAAGAACTAGAGGACCAAATTAATAAGGTCTTAGCCACCTTGGCCATTAGCGACCTTAAAAACCGCAAACCCAACACGCTCTCCTTCGGACAGCAAAAGAGAGTAGCAATAGCACGCACCATCGCCTTAAACCCTGAGGTGCTCCTTTTTGACGAACCCACCACGGGTCTTGATCCAGTGGCTACCACGGTAGTAAATGGTTTAATCGCCTCCTTATCGCGAAAAATGAAAACCACCTCCGTTGTGGTCTCACATGATATGCACTCAGCCTTCACTATTGCTGATCGGATTGTAATACTACACGAAGGTGAAGTCCTCGTGGGAGGAACACCCGCTGAGATAAAACAGTGTTCTCATCCCCTAGTGCAAGAATTCATTAAAGAGGTTTAGATGTCTACAAGGTTTTACAATGACGATAACCCTTCTAAAATATTGCTCATGCTAGCTAATTTAGGAAGTGCAGTAATTTTTTTACTCAAAATTCTAGCGCATTTGGGTAACTTAAAATTACACCAAGAAGATATCTTCCATCAAATTTGGAAAATAACATTACACAGCCTAGGTATCATTGCTTTGTCTGGCTTTTTTGTTGGTAGTATTATGGCCATTCAATTTTCCCTTCAATTAAAGGAATTTGCTGCCCTTTCTCTGCTGGGAGGCCTTGCTACCAGTGGCACCATTCGAGAGCTTGGCCCACTACTAATTGCTTTTATGCTCTCAGGTAGAGTAGGGGCTTACACCACAAGTGAATTGGGAACAATGAAGGTAACAGACCAAATTGATGCCATTCGCTGTTTGGGAGCTGATCCCATAAAAGAAATTATTTTCCCTCGCTTTATTGGAATTATATGTGCTAGCTTTTTTCTCCTTATTTTTGGTGTTTTTACTTCAATCTTCGGTGGAATGACAGCAGCTGCACTTCTTTTGCAATTAAGCCCTCAAGAATATTTAAGGGAAATACCCCGATTCTTGAATTTATACTCCATTTTACTAAGTCTATTTAAAGTCTTTGTTTTTTCCTTCTGTTTAGCCTGGATTTCCACTTATATTGGCTATCATACGGAGGGGGGAGCCCTGGGCGTTGGCAAAAACGTAGTGAAAACCGCCGCCTTAAGTCTATCGGTTATTGTTTTTGCCGACTGGGTAACTAGTTTAGTATCGGAAAGTATTCAACTTCTTTTTAGTTAAATATGATGTGGCAACCCTTCTTTACTTTTTTTTCGTTTGCTAAAGATTGTATCGCCGATATTTTTCGCCCTCCCTTTCGCACCAACCTCTTATTTAAAGAAATGGAGTTAATCACCTATCAAAGTCTCCCTATTGTTACCCTATGTCTGTCATTTGCCGCTACTGTTACCATCTTAGAAAGTTCGTTCCACATGAAAATGGTTATCGGCGATGATGCTTTGGTTCCCGGTTTTGCTGCCGTTTTAATTCTAAGAGAAATAGGAGCCATAGTAACAGCTCTTTTGATCGTAGCTCGTGCCGGGGCGGCCATGACTGCGGAAATTGCTCTAAAATTAATCACCGAGCAAATTGATGCTTTAAAAATGATAGGGATCAGACCCTATCAGTTCTTAGTAGCGCCCAAAATTGTAGCCTCTAGCCTTGGGGTAGCTATGTTAAGTATGCTTGTAAGCATTGTGGCCCTTGTTGTTTGCGGAGTAGCCTCCCACATCTACTTGGACCTATCCCCTGGACTGTTTTTGGCTGCGTTCCATCGGTTTGCCAATTTTAATGATTTGTTTGTTTCTGGATTTAAGGGATTTATTTTCGGCTTTACCATCCCCCTTATTTGCTGTTTCTTTGGATTTCAATGCAGGGGTGGTGCTGAACACGTGGGAAAGATGACCACTCGAGGAGTCGTGATGAGCTCCATTGTCATTATCATTTTAGATTTCTTATTAAGCGCCCTCATAAGCCACTTGTTTTAATTGGGATTTTACATCTAAAATCAGTAACACAACAAACGTAGGAAGACGAGAAGCATATGAAGGCTGAAAGTAAGGTGGGAATCCTATTTGTGGCTACAGTTTTGGCAATAATTGCTTTTGCCATTGCCGTGGGAGTGGTAAACCCCTTTTCTAATCGATCAGAGCTCCATGTAATGTACAATTATGCTGGAGGACTCGATAAAGGATCGCCGGTGCGGGTAATGGGAATCAAAGTGGGAAGGGTGAAAGAAATAACTTTTGCTCCAAACTATCGCCACAATCCCACAGGGGAGGAAGTAAAACTAAAGGTAACAATTGAAGTGGACAAAGCGGCCATGGACACAATTAGAGAAGACTCCCAGTTTTTCATAAACATGGCAGGGGTCATTGGTGAAAAATATCTGGAAATTACCCCGGGATCGCTAGAGCGGAAACCGCTACCTCCAAACTCTTATGTACGGGGGGAAGATCCTCCCCGAATCGACCAATTAATCTCTCAAGGCTATGGATTAGCTGGCAAACTTATTGAACTTGTTAATAAAAACGAAAATAGTGTAAATCAAATTTTTAAACAAATTGATACCTTGTTAAAAAATATAAATAAAACTTTGGCTCATCTCGACAAAATGAGTGAACCAAACGATATTCAACGTATTATTAAAAATACTGCACAGGTTACTGAAGATTTAAAATTTATTACCCAACAAATACGCTCCGAGAAAAGTCAGGAATCATTTAAGTTAATTCATAAATTATTATTTCGCCTTGAAGATGTTGACGGAAAGGCTATTAAAAAGTTTTTTCAAGAGGAAGGGATTAAGGCCCGAATCTTTAATTAAATTTAGTTGATGATCCACCAAAAATGGAATTAATAAAAACCCTAAATCTTGGCTTGATTGACTATCTTGAGTGTTTAAATCTGCAATTACAGTTAGTTAGGGAAATTCACCAAACTCAAGAACCCGGTTACCTAATTATTTGTTCCCATCCACCTGTGGTTACCAAGGGTCTTAAAACCTCTTCTGAAGATATCTTCGACTGGCACGGTAACATAGTAGAAACCCGGCGGGGAGGAAGGGCTACCTATCATGGGCCCTCTCAAATTATTGCTTACCCAATCCTCAATCTGCAGTACCCTCACACCAAACAACCCCGCAAAGATGTGACCTGGCTGATCCGTTCCCTGGAACAAGCTACTATAAACACCCTACAAGAGTGGGGATTGAAGGCCCATGGGAAGACTGAAAAAGAGAATACAGGGGTTTGGGTTGGAGAAAAAAAAATTGCATCCATTGGAATTGCTGTTAGTCATTGGATTAGTTACCACGGCTTGGCATTAAACGTGTGGTCCGATTCCCAAGCCTTTCATGGCATTAAACCATGCGGTTACCCACCATCCATTATGACCTCTCTGGAAGAAATTCTAGGGAAAAAACCAGAGAAAACGCTGATTGAGTCCCAACTAATTAATCATCTACAACAATTACTTTTTTGATTTCTTGTTTGATATTGGGCTTTCTTCGCTAGAGATTTCTAATTCTTTTTTTTTAATAACAATCGCACCTTTTCTTCGATTACTCCAAGCGGCCTAGCTATGGAGGAAAATCGATTCACAACCTGACCATTCTGATCAATCAAAAATTTCTCAAAGTTCCACGCGATTTCATTCATAATGAGCCCCTTTTTTTCCTGAATTAAAAACGCGAAAAAGGGATGTTTATTGCCCCCACGAACTTTTGTTTTTTCCATCATTGGAAATGTTACTTTATAATTAGTGCAAGCAAAATTTTTGATATCCTCTGCCTTTTCAAATTCTTGTTTAAAATCATCTGAGGGGAACGCTAAAATGACAAACCCCTGATCTTTATATTTTTGATAAAGTTTTTCCAAATCTCCCAACTGAGGAGTAAATCCACACTTGGAGGCGGTGTTTACCACTAAAACCACCTTCCCTTTAAGATCCGAGGTTCGAAAAATGGCCCCTTCCAAAGTCTTAAACTCGAAATCATAAAATGAGCTTTGTCCTACAGAACCAGCAGCCTCCAATCGATCAATCATCAGCAGTGAAATCAGTAATTTTTTAAACATATTTCCCCCCTATTGCCGAACCCCTATTTTTGATCTTTTAAAAAGGTAACCATTTGTTTCCTTAGTTTTTGCGCCTTTACCCTCACTGCATCATACCCTTTAGGTATAATTTTTTTGTCATGCATAAGAACGCGGCCACGAACTATTGTGGTATCAACTTCAAGGCCTTGGGTAGCATAAACTAAATGACTGACCGGATCCGATATAGGTACCAGATGAGGAAATCGTGTGTCCACTACTATCAAGTCAGCTGAATATCCCTCACTAATTTGCCCAGTAACATGTTCTAAACCCAACGCTTTGGCTCCTCCTCGAGTAGCGGCCCACAGCGCATCCCAAGCAGTAAACTGGCTAATATCTTTAGCAAACACCTTTTGTCCTTTGGCCGATAAATCTAAAGCTCCAAATAAAGACAAATCATTGTTGCTCGCGGCCCCATCAGTACCCAAAGCCACATTAATTTGGTAACGCAAATACTCACCGATTGGTGCAATCCCTGATCCTAATTTGAAATTACTGTCAGGATTATGAACTACATGACAACCCTTCTTGGCTAAAGTAGCCCGATCCTCCTCTTGAGTATGAACTACATGGGCACAAATCGTACGGGGGTTGAGAAGGCCGATTTCGTCTAAGAATTGTACTGGACTTTTATTATATTTGGCCTTTATCTCTTGCACCTCCTGAGCCGTTTCCGAAAGATGAATCTGCACCAGGCAATTGGTGCGCTTTTGGACCGCCGCCACTGCATTCAATAGGTTTAAATCACAAGAGTAAGGAGCATGGGGCGCCAGAGACACCGATAAGAAGGGATGATTACGGTAGACAGTGAATAACGTTTCAAATTTTTGAAAAAGACGAGCGTTATCAACTTCGGGCGCTTCAGGCGAAGGAAAGCTAATCAAAGGTTGCCCGAAAGTTCCTCTTAGTCCCATTTCTTCCCATACCTTAAGCCCCACTTCTGGATAAAAGTACATGTCCGCCACACAAGTGGTACCAAAGCGAATGCACTCAAACGCCGCTAGACGGGTACCTAATTCCACAAAACTTTGGGTAACAAAGTGTTTTTCTAATGGGAAAATTTTATCGAATAACCAGGATTGCAAGTTAAGGTCATCCTCCAAGCCACGAAATAAAACCATAGCCAGATGGGTATGAGCATTAATCAATCCGGGCAACACGATGTGATGAGTAAAGTCAAAAAACTTTCGACACTTTAATTTGTCACGAGAATGAAATGGTTTGACTGCAACTATCAATCCATCCTTTATTCCCACAAAATAGTTCTCCAAATACAGTCCCTTCTCTGACATGGGAACTAGGTAACCTGCCTTAATTCCAACGTTATAGGTAACCACTCTAAAACTCCTGTTAAACAGTTAAACGAGGGATTGCTTTGAAGATACCTTCAACAATTTTACTAGCGGACTGTCGACTGGTATGCACAATCTGTTCATGATCGAGCGCTCCTCCATTACCTAATCCAGCCGCCAAGTTGCTAATTAACGAAAGTGCCACAACACGACATCCGGCATGTTTCAATGCAATGACCTCCCATACGGTAGACATACCGACTGCTCCCATCCCCCACGATGCAAAAAGTCTAACCTCAGCGTGAGTTTCAAAACTAGGACCAAGAATGCCCAAGTAAACTCCTTCGGTAACATTCATATTCAATGCTTCAAATTCCTTTTTTAAAATATTTCCCCACTCAAAATGATAACAATTACCCATATCTGGAAAACGCGGTCCCAAATCATATCCATCAGGATGTTTCGGATTTTCACCAACTAATGGGTTCTGTCCGGTTAAATTCACATGATCCCGAATAATCATAACCCCACCGGGTTTTTGCAGATGGGGCATCAGACCTCCAGCAGCATTGGTTAAAATATAGTTTTTGACCCCCAAATAGCACGACAATAATACAGGCCCTATCGCCTCTTGCGCCGAATGTCCCTCATATCCATGCAACCGCCCTAATTGCACTAACACAAACCGATTCAAGGATTGATTCCTCACAAGTTGAAATGCTCCTTTGTGATCGCTCACAGTCGAAGCCTTTAATCCCGGAACATCGGTAAACGGTAAAACTCCTTTTTTCTCCCATCCTCCAGGTAACTCCTTTAAAGCCTCGCCAAAGCCTGAACCCAAAACGACATGAAAGTCGATCATTGAGCATCTCTCTTGGTCTAAAAACTGCCGAAACGCCTTTAGTGATTGTTGAGTCAACATAGGTTTCTCCTTTAATTTCACCTTCTCTTTCTTATAGCGCCCTACCAATCCATAACTCAAACTAAAAAATCAAGTATAAACTGCCTGCAGAGCTATTGATTTGAAGCACCACCCATCGTTTTTTTAAGATTTGCGGATTGAACAGAAAAATGATCAATATCAACACACAAAACCCATTTCGCGGACTGCAGCAATTTTGGCTCGATCGATGCAGAGAATTGGGTTACTGATTGCAAAAATGCAAAATGAGATACGCGCCGCGAACCCCTGTGCCCACTCTCCGATAAAAAAATTATTCCTGTTTTGGGCGAGGAGCAGTGATCTTATTCACAAAATCCTGATAAACGTTACCCGATGAAGGAGCGTCTCCAAATATCCGTTCTAACTTGCGATAGCGGGTTCCATCCTCTTTTTGTTCTTTTTGTCGTACCTCTATGGTTAAAAAGCCATTAGGCCGAGGATCACCCTCTTGATAATTAGGTTTGGGAATAACCTTGATAGAGCCAGTAACATCCACACTGGAGTGAGCAAGACCAGCCTGTATCCGATTCACCAACACCTGCAAACGTTCAATGGCTACTTGTCGCGCCAATTGAGGATCAGAATCCGCCACTGATTCATGAAAGAGGTGGCTTTCCACATGTAATCGTGCATCTCGCAACCCCATAGTAATTGCTTTCAACTTCTCCGTGTTTTGAATAAACTTGGGAGCAATGCGGGAGGTTCCCTTTTCAAATAAATGAATATCCAAAATCACTAGTTTTATCCCATCCTCCATTACATCAATGAATTGAGAAGATTCCACAACCTCCAGCAATTGATCATTCAAATACTCGCGCACAATAGCTTCCGAACCAAAATCAAGTATGTTGGGATGACGATCCATGGGGCGAATAAATGATGCAATAGCCTCTAGCGGCGAATTGATAAAATCTAAAAAAAGTTTCTCAAGGGTGAGTAACGCACCAAAATTGTTATAGTTATATTCGATAATGGAAGGGGTATTAAAATACTCTGCAATATTTTTTTTGGTCTCATTACTCTGACCCAACAACCACATAACCATAAAAAAGGCCATCATAGCGGTCATAAAGTCAGCTAAAGCGACCTTCCAAGCCCCACCATGGTGACCTGCATTGATATAGGTCTTTTTTATAACAATAGTCGCTTTTCCTTTTTTTTCTGCTGCCATAGTGATCACTTAATAGACTATGCTGCCTTTTTAATATCCTTGGTGGCCTTATCTACTTCATCAAAACTTGGTCTTTCCTCAGGCTGAATCTGGCGCCGAGCATATTCAACACAAACAATAGGAGGATTATTTCGCGCTAAGGCTACCAGTGCCGCTTTAATCACCGCCAAGTAACGCCCCTCTGCCTCAATATCGTTACCCATCTTAGTAGCGATAGGGCCCACAATACCGTAAGCGCCGAACACACCTAACATAGTTCCCACTAAGGCGCTCGCCACTAATTTACCAATGGTTTCAGCTCCCGCTGTTAAATAGTCCATCGTTTTGATAATCCCCAAAACCGCGGCCACAATTCCCAGTCCCGGAAATCCATCAGCCACAACCTGAACCGCGTGCTGAGCCGCATGCTCTTCGGCATGAATTGATTTAAGATCTGTATCCAAAAGATCATCTAAATCATACGAGGATAAGTCCGTGGCCAACATGGTTTTCATGGTATCACATAAATAATCCACCGCGTGGTGGTTGGCCATAAAACTGGGATAGGCTTTAAAAATATCGGATTGCTCAGGATTCTCAATATGCTTTTCAACAGCCTGTGGCCCGTCTTTGCGAAAAACAGTAAACAATTGAAAAAGTAACTGTAACAATTCAATGTATTGCTGCTTGGTTGGACCCTTTGCCGTAAGAGCCTTAATCCCCATTCGAATCCCTGCCTTAATTGTCTTCATGGGGTTGGCTATTAAGTATCCACCAAAAGCGGCACCGCCAATAATCATCAGTTCCAAAGGGGCAGCTTTAATAATAATGGACATCTTCCCACCCGCTAAGAGGAACCCACCAAACACCATGGCAAAAACGACTAAAATACCTACAAAACCCATAGTAACCTCTCTTGGGCAGAAATGTTTCCACCTCATCCCGTCATTCGGCGGCTTCACAAAATTCTTAACTCACATCATTAAAGCAAGACTTAGGTTAAGGAAGCACTCCATGGACTTTGGTCTGATCTCATCAACTTGATAATCAAGATAAAAATAAGATCTCAATTCATGTTCCGGGAGAAAACAGCTTGCTACATTCCACAGCATAATTGGGAACTAGCTCTTTCCAAGTCACTTGCTTCACTACCTCTCGCTGCCGATGATAATATTTGCGTAATTCAATAACATGGGGCAATCGTGGCTCAAAACGATGTCCCATCTTCAAGATTGTGTCCTGCAACCGATAAAATTCTATCCCATCCCCTTTTAACATAATTGATTGGGAACTACCTTCTAGTTTCTTAATCAAGTCGGTAACAGAAAGTAAATCATAAAAGCCGGTCCGAAACTGAACGAATAATGACTGACGATGAGCATTGACTACAATCCATTCATTTTCCCTTACTTGGGCTTCTATGGCATTAAACGAAGATAAAGGAACAATAGGAATCTTAGTAACAAAAGACCACGCTCGAACAAAACTTACCGCAACCCTTAAACCGGTAAAGGATCCCGGTCCAGTATCAACAACGATTAAACTTGGGTTCCTTACTGGAGGGTTCGATTTTTTCTGTAACGTTATATAAGCTCGAACTATAAAATCAGCGTGCTCTTTAGGTTCACTTGATTCTAAAAAAAGAAAGTCTTTGGAGAGGGGATCCTCTACTCCCACCGAAGCCTTGGCCGATGATGTGGAAATATATAGAATCACCTCTAAAATCCAAATAATCGCGAAAAATCATTAAAAAGAGCAAAGCTCATCAGAGCCAAAAGCAAAACTAGCCCCACTTGTTGGGCAATTTCCATCTTGCGCATAGATATTGGCGCCCCGCGAATCGCCTCTAAGGTATAAAAGAGCAAGTGCCCACCATCTAAAACAGGTATTGGTAACAAATTAAGCACAAACAAATTAATGGAAATGATGGCCATCATGTTGAAAAAATGATACCAACCCATTTTAAAAGACTGACTGGCTACCTGCCCAATTGAAATGACCCCACCAATAGTCTTAGGAGAAATTTTATTTTGAATTAACCGCACAAAACTCATCACTGTCATGAGTGATACTTCATAACTTCTGACTATTGCTCGAAGAACACTTTCTCCGAATGAGTAATCTACTCGAGTAAAGCTTGGTTCCACGAAATCAATTAAAGGCAAAATCCCCACGGTTTTGCGCTTTTCAGCCTTGCCCTGTGGAGTCAGCAATTCGGTTTCCTGAGGCTGTATTTTAAAAGTAAATTGTTGGGCATCATCACGCTCTACAACAAACTGTAAAGGCTCGCTGTAATTGTGGTTTTTAACTAAATTTAATACGTCCTCCCATTTGGAAACATTGTGTCCGTTGATCTCAATAATTTTATCATAAGGTTTCAAGCCCGCTGCTTCAGCAGGAGAATCCTTAACCACCGAATAAATATAAACAAGGGGTTTTTCAATTCCAAATGAGTTCAAAGAAGGCATTATGTCCGGCAGCTTTATATTTAATGTTACCTTTTCTTGAGCAGCCTCTGAATGACCCTCTGATCCGCCCTGCTGTCGAAGAATTTCAACTGTTACTTCTGCTCCCTGCAAAGCAACTAATTTAGGTTCTAGATCCCGGAAAAACTTTATGGGCTGATCATTAATGGCTACCACTCGATCTCCCGTACGAAATCCCATTTGATAGGCCAACGTTTTCCCAGTAACCCCTATCACCGGACTCCACGAATCTAATGAAACTCCCTCAATAGCACCGATTTCTGACCGCAACTGGAGCGGATTGGGATTAGGAACAAGGCGAGGAACCGCTTTAACAACTATGGGTTGCTCAAAACCCAATCGGGTTACCTGAAAACGTACTTCCTGGTTCACTTTGTGAGTCAGTACTTCTTGCACCTCATCCCAAGAACGCACCTGCTGATCATCGACAGCCACAATGAGATCACCAGAACGGAAACCCACTTCATAAGCGTAGCTTTGGGACTCAATATCCCCCAACTCTGCCCCACGCCGTACTTCACCACTCCATGCTAAAAAGAAAAACACCACTCCAGCAAACAAGAGATTCATAATGGGACCAGCTAGTACAATAGCGATCCTCTGCCCCACAGGCTTGTGCAAAAAAGATACTTTTCTTTCTGAGGCAGGTACTTCTTTTCCTACCTCATCCCCAAACATTTTTACATAGCCCCCCAACGGAATCAGAGAAATCGCGTATTCCGTATCTCCCCATTTCTTTTTAAAAATCTTCTTGCCAAAACCCAAACTAAAAACCTCCACCTTCACGCCACACCAACGGGCAACCAGAAAATGGCCCAATTCATGTACAAAAATTAAAACCCCCAACAAAATAATAAAGGGAATAATTGATGAAAGACCCATTTCAAAATAATTTAATAAGCTGTCCATGACGCTCAATTTGCCGATTTTTTTATACAAAGTCTAGGATTTTGATAGGAATCCCGCCCCCTTCGCCTTTTGACAAATTAGCGCGATCCCTCTTGATTCGCACCTGAGGAAGAATGGTCCGAATCTGCTGCCGGAGCCTTAGTGCGGTCAAACAAATTGCCCTGCCAGCCATAACAATCAGCACACAATGGTTTGGACTCCATAACGTATTTAACCCCTTCATATCGATCATACTGGCAAAGATTTTCCATGTAAGCATTGTATTGACCACATTGATTTACATCATTGGGATCTGAACCCGCAGCCGCTGTTTCCGCCAATACGCCAAAATGCATGGATAGAAGCAAACTGAAGATCAACATAAGCGCTCCTTTGTGTTAATTATAAATCTCCGCAGTAGCAGGGGCTATGATATCCATTAAATTGTTAAATGTAGAAACAATTTGGCTAATTACGGTAACATCCTGATCCTTGCCAAAGTGGTCAATTTCTCCGTTGGGCTTATAATGAACAACGACCCTACCCACCTTAGGTCTTTCTAAAATTTTGGGCTTCGAGAAACGCTCATCATACTCAATTCTAACTTCTTTTTTTGTATGATCGCGCACCGAAATGATTCGACCCTTTTCGTCATGATCTAAAAAAACCACGCGACCATCTGACTCCTCGGCCCTAACTAAATTTAATTTTTTATCATAATAAAAATGCGTTACTTTCGACATCCGCACCTTTCCGGAAGAATCAAGATATCGAGTCTCAACCTTGGCAACCTTGTTATGATCCTTGTGGTATTCATAGACCAACTCTATCCCCATAGAGGTTTTTTTAATAATTTGCCCAAGCTTATTATATTCAAACTTTTGTACATCCCCATTACGTTTTATAACCACTGGACGATTAAAAACTTCGTGGTATTCAATATCAATCGTTTGATTATTTACCGTTGACATAACCCTACTTAAAAACAGTTCCCCACTACCCTGGCGGCGTCGGAACCAAAATTCATGTTTGGCTTCGCTCACCACCTGATTTTTACACTTTTTTACAACATTGGCCCAATAATGAAGTTCTCGATCTTTTTGAGGAAAATCATACTTATAGTATTCAGTGCATCCCTCCCGATCATGAAACGCGGTTACCCAGTCGTTCTGATCATCGTAATCCAATTTTATTGTTGATTTATCGGGATAGGTTACCTTGATGAGATTATGAAAATTATTATACTCAAAGAGATACGTGTTCCCCCAAGCATTTTTCACTTTGGATAAATCCACCAAATTTTTATACTCGTATTCAACTTTTTGATTATTGGGTCCCACGATTGATCTTACTTTACCAGTACTTGGATAGTAAGAAAAAGAAAGCCGCCTACCCAAATTATCCACAACAAATTTTAATTTATTTTCTTGATACTCAAACTTAAGATAATTTCCATTTTTATCGTAGATATTGAGTAACTTACCCGCCAGATCAAATTTCATGGAGCTACCATCTGGTAACTGACGCACCAAATTTTCTTTAGTAACCGTTAAAATATCATTATGATTAAAGCGAGACCGATAACTGGCTCCCTCTTTGCGATGCTTACCATTTTCTAACTGGAATGGGGTTTCCTGTCCTGCTCCACATTCAATAATTTTAATTAAATCACTTTGACCAATCACAGCCTGAGTTTCGAAATTAGAACACCAACCAAATCCAAAAATACCTTCATAAAGCGATCGACTATTATAGGTGCGCAGAACCTTAAGATCATAGCCCGATCCGCCCACGTCCATATCGATCCACGTATTGGAATAGTTAGCATTTTTCATATCAACAATGGCAAACGTTCTGATGGAGAAGATAGAAAAGATTACAAAGATGATGATAAAAATAAACTTAGCTCTCATAGCCCCACATCCTTGTTTGTCTTGTGATTTCGTATTTCAATCTTATTTTCTTATGTTAAACCCTGATTGTCACAATTTTTTTGATAACAAGACCCCCTACAATAATGAGACCAAATATCATGATTAAAATGATCAACCCTAAAGTCGAGGTAAATAACGGTTTTACATACCCAAAATCAAGAAAATAAAACATCATCAGAATAAAAAGTGGTGTGGCAGAAACAATGAAACCTTGCGTTCTTCCTTGCATCGTCATTGCCTGAATTTTTTGTTCTACTTTTTGCCTTTCCCGAATTACGGTAACAATAGTCGAAAATGTTTCAGCCAGATTACCGCCTGTTTCTTTTAAAATGTTAATGCTTAAAACGAACATCTGCACATCAGGAAGAGGAATCCTCTCGCCCAAATCCGTTAACGCCTCCTCTAATGTTCGGCCCAGACGGTTTTGCGACAAAACATAGTTAAACTCCTGGGCGATAGGATTGGGTAAATTATCAACAACTCTTTCTAGAGCTTGTGTTACCGATAGTCCCGCCTTGATTCCATTGGCCATAATGGTTAACCCATCCACCATTTGATTAGTAAATAAGCGACAGCGCTTTTGATATAGACTATTAAAATACCAATAGGGAACCTGACTCACAAACCACCAAGAGCCTAACATAAGAACCACTCCCAAAATAAAATTCGGCCAAACTAAGAAAAACAAAATAAGCGGTGGACCCAAATTAGCCGCCAACAGCACCCGGTCCAACGTACGATCATCAATGGGGGTAAACATATAGTCCATAAGTTTCTTGATCTCATCTCTTTTTTGAAATGCTCTTTTAAAAAATTTTTCCTCTAAGCGAGGATATAAATTATAGGCTGCTACAAAAACTGAGAGGAAAACAGCTGGATAAGAGAACCACGGACTCGATAAAAATGATTGAACGGGATTCATGACTATTAACTCCCTGTTAACTTGATTTTGGGCATCACTGGTGTTTGAATTTTTTGCGCAGGTTTCGCTTCGCCCGACCCACCTGCTGCCGAGGAAGGATTGGCATTAACGTTACCTCCTTCATTAGAGAAAATGTCCCGCGGAACAATAACTCCTTTTTGCTCCAATTTTTCAATAAAAGTCGGAATCATTCCCATAGCCTGAAATTGTCCCACAATCCGACGATTTTTATCATATCCTGTTTCCTTAAAGCGAAAGATCTCTTGCATTGAAACAACATCACCCTGCATCCCCACTACTTCCGTGATGGAAACAACCTTTCTTGAACCATCCGACAATCTGGAAATTTGCACAATTAAGTTTACAGCACTGGCAATCTGCTCGCGAATTGCACGAACCGGCAAATCCATTCCCGACATCAAACATAATGTCTCCAAACGGGCAATACATTCTCTTGGGCTATTGGCATGAGTGGTAGTCATTGAACCATCATGACCGGTATTCATCGCCTGCAACATATCCAGGGCGGCACCATCCCGAGTTTCCCCAACAATAATACGATCAGGTCGCATCCGTAAGGCATTGCGAATTAAGTCTCGAATGGTAACAGCACCCGTGCCCTCCATATTAGGGGGGCGTGTTTCTAACCGAACCACATGCTCTTGCTGTAACTGAAGTTCGGCCGCATCTTCTACAGTAACAATTCTTTCGTGACTAGGAATGAAAGAGGAAAGCATGTTGAGCAGACTCGTTTTACCAGATCCAGTTCCTCCTGAAATAATTATATTTAATCCATTTTCCACGCATATTTTAAGAAAATCGATCATGGGCTTAGTCAAAGATCCGTACTGAATATACTGTTCCGCAGTTATTCCGCCCTTACGGAACTTTCGTATGGTCAAAGCAGGCCCATCAATGGCGAGTGGCTCAATGATTGCATTCACCCGACTACCGTCTTTGAGTCGGGCATCAACCATTGGCGTTTTTTCATCAATCCGCCTACCAAGCGGTGTTACTATTCGCTCAATCACGTTTCGCAAATGGGCGTTTGAAGTAAAAGTAACGGGGCTTAATTGGATTTTCCCCCCTTTTTCGATGAAAATTTTGTTATAACCATTGACCATGATTTCTGTTACCGAAGGATCGGCAAGCAAGTCCTCTAAGGGGCCAAGGCCTAGTGCCTCTTCCAACACCTCTTTAATCAATCGAGATCGTTCGTCACGACTGATCCCAGGCGCCTCCCGATCAACAATTTGAGTAATTTGAGCAGTGGTCTTATCGCGCAACTGTTTTTCCTTTTCAGGATCCCCCTGAGTATCGGCAACCCCCTTTTTTAAATCCATAGCCTTAATAAGCTCATTGTGTATGCGCATCTTTAAAATATTTCTCGGATCAGATTCCGCTGTGACTCCTCGAAACATATGCTGCAGAGAAGAGCGATCCTCACCCCCGGTGTCGGACTTGGCCTGCGGTTTAATTTGAATTGATGATTTGTTACTCTGTTTTAATTTTAAAAGTAACCCACCATTTAATTTCCGAACGATGTCAAAGTATCCAGAAGTTACCATTGACTGCGGCTTCAATTGAGCGGCAGGGATTCCAGATGCCAAAGCCTGTTGATGCATTCCATCGTCAAGAGCAATGACTCCCAACACATTGACTTTAAAGCTTTGCGCTAATGTTTGCGGATTAATTCCTCCCTGATAAAAACGGTTTATGATTAAATGAAACATTTCAAGCGGAAATGTTAGTCGCAAGAGATCTTGAATCAATCGCTGGGTTTGATTTAAAACCAAAAGATCGGGAGTGGCAACAACCATTCCCGCCGTACTTTCCTTCAAAATAGAAAGTTGCAATTCCTGCAGCTCACTTCCAAGGTCTACCACAATAATTGGGTAACAAGTAGATAGAAATTCTAATGGCTTAAGTATCTGAGATCCGGTAACCTTCAGATTTTCCTCTGGTCCTCGCACTGCTCCAATAAAATGAACCCCTGATTTATGCTGAGTAACCAACTGACCTAAATTGGAAGGGCTAAAACTACCCGAAAAAGAAACAACTTCAGCAAGTGTCTTTAATGGCTTGGTACCAAGTAACACATTAATGTCGCCAGCAGACTTTTGATCGGCATCCAAAATTAGAGCCGGCTTCTTTAATTCCATGGCAAAAGCCCAGGCCAAGTTAACCGCAAAATGACTTTTTCCTACTCCGCCTTTTCCCCCTAACACACTAATTATATGACACTGACTGGAAATTGCCATAAGCTACTCACCAAAAAGCTACTCACCAATTTTAAAGCGTTGCTTAATTTTTTCTGTTCCCTGACTAGCCGAGGCTTTAATCAAAGGCGTTACAAACATAACAAACTGACTTTGATCCCGATTAAAGGTGCGATCAGCATGTAAACTAATAATGGCATTGCGCCCTTGGGGCATATTTTTATTATAACCAGAAGATGAGCTGTTGTTAATAAGACCTGCAAATGCGGCACTTTGACCATTACGCACAGTTATCTCTGTTTTCACTTCATTTTCTGTAAAATTCGCGTTGGCCAAGGCAGAATCCACTTTGGTTTGGATTTTCAAATTAATTAAGTCAGACCGCTCTCCGGCAATCTCAGCAAACACTGATAAATTAAATCCCACGTTGCGGAAGGTTTGTTGAACCGCTCCCCCTTGCTGAATGATGGCTGAATCAGGAACGCGAACTGTGGAACTCATTTTTCCTTCACTAGCATTTTTCAAAATAATGGAGCCTGATTTTAACACCCGGGCATAGCCATGGGTTTTCCCCCAATTCAATTTGGGTAACAAGTTGTCGATGACCCCTGTAATGGTAGTTTCCGATCCTTCATTGGTCCCCGTACTCGACCGAAATGTAATTGCGGAATTATCTTGCAATCCCGGCATAAAGGAAAATAAAAAACCCTTTTTATAATCCTTCACCATCTCAACAAAATGCACCACAATTTGGATAATTTTGGGGGGCGGTGGTGGTGGATCGGGAGGCGGCGGACGCACTTGAATTAAATTCACAATACCTTCAAGAGCAATTTGCGGAGCTTTTTTCAACACTTGATCTTGCTCTGATTTATCAGTTGTAATTTCTGGAAAATAAATCCTTGCAATTTTTTCTATGTTATCCCTTTCCTCTTTAGAATTCACAAATCCCTGAAGAAAAATGGCTCGATTAATGGCCTTAACCTCCACCTCAGGGTTATTAATTTCTCGCGCAATTAGCTCAGCCACCTTTTTTAGAGCATGTGGAGCTACTGTTACCAAAGATATCACCTGATCGGGATAGTTACTAATAACATTGTATATTCTTCCAATTTCTTTCGGAACAATGACCTGGCCATCCAGAACAATCTTATTATTAAGAATCTTAATTTGAATGCCATCGATATCGGCCAACAGGCTTTGGATTTCGCGATATACCTGATCCAATTTACTTCGATTAACATCTAATCGATATTCTATCAAAATACGTCCCTTTAAATCGGTAACAGTAAGAACCCCCTGACCCTCTTTCAATGGATTAAACCGAATGGAATTTATCTTTTTCAAATAAACGGCATTCGCTACATTTTTGTAATCCCCCTTGAAATGCACAACGGCAGGAAGTTCAATAGGTAACTCTTCGTCATGAAGCGCAGAAACTGTTAAATTCAAAAATCTTCGCTTATAGGGTACACGCTTTTTATCTTGTATCTCATCTTCTTGAATCACCTCTGCAGTTTTACTGCGAACCACCATAGTATTGGGCAATTTTTGATCTACATTCTTCACCAACTCCTCCGCCCCCAAAAAACGAGGTATGAGAAGTAGCAAAACCACTGGCCAAATGATTGTTTTTGTCATCGTCCTGAGCTTCCTCGATACTGAGGCGGAATGGTAACAGCAGGAGCCGTCGACGGCATTCCTGGTGCGCCTGGAGCTGCTACTCCAGGTGCCGCTGATGCTCCTGGATTCGCCGAACCAGTGATAATTCCTCCGTAACTGAAGGCAATCCCTTCTGCCGATGATGAAGGCATACGAGGAACCAATGATTTGTCACTAGGATTTCTTAAAGTAAAAAATATGTTACCTGGGCTGGTAGATAGTATGTAAACGAGATCTTGCGCCTCTTTGGGGCTAACCTCAATGGTTATTGAGGTATACTTGGTGTCGCCAACCAAATTGGTTTGCATAACACTCTTTGAATTTGGGTCATATTCAATCACGCGTGGTAAATTATTCACCACATTTGACCCAGTTGCCAAAACCGCAACATCAGACAACATGGTTATTACATCTCGTTTGGCCTGGATCCCCTTGCCGGAGTCAATAGCTACAATAATATCCACCCGATCGCCGGGTCGAATCAGCTTGGCTACCCCCCGAGTCTCGTCCACTGGGATGGTTAATGCCCGTTTAGTAGGTGACACCTGCAACGAAATTCCGGTATCTGCTCCTGGTTGCAGTAATTTATTAAATAAAATTTGTTCTCCCTTCTGAATTGGAGTGGCAGCAACTTGTCCAATAATCAAATCTGGCTTATTGACTGCCCCTGGTTGCACAAAAATTTTTGGAATTTCAACCATGTCCAAAAGATCATCTTCAATGGTTTGCAGCTCCAGAATGTTTTTTTTGGCAACAACAACAGTTACCCGGTCTCCCAATTCTCGCTCGACCTCCGCCTTACGCTCTTGTGAGTAGCTGAACATCAAGAACGCTGCAACCAACCCAGCAATGAGGGCCACTAAAAAATTTTTACCATCCTGATTCATGAATACCTTCCGTGGTTACCGTGAGCAACGACTATTCAAGCAAATTCCATAACCCGTTTTTAGCCAAACAGTAGGAATTGCTTCTTCAGTATACACATCTTTGGCCTTTCCTGGATCTTTTATTTGATAAACTCGACTATGGTCATTACGATTATCGTTTCTTTCTAGACCGGTCTTCAGATCTGTAAATTTGATAGGCCGCTGAGTAGCATAAAATCTCTCAACCGAGCCTGCTCCCTCCTCAATAACCACATGAAAGCGATATCCTATTTCATTAAAGTGAATGGAAGGATCCGATGTCACCTCATCTCTCAATCTATTTAAGTTACTACGATTACGAAACGTTTCAAACGCGTAATTCCGGGCCGCAATTGAGTTAAGAATTCCAGAATGAATAACTCCAAAAAATCCGAGAGTAAAATTGATCAACAGGGCAAAACTTAATAAAACTGGCGCAATTTCAACACTAGAAATCCCCCCCATCTTTCTTCGAATCAATGCTCTAACTAGAGAAGGTTTTCCATTCTCTGTGGGCACCAGCTGAGGGGTCCTTTTAACATCCATTATCATCTCCTAAAAAGCCAAATTGTTGAGAGTTCCCAATGGGAAATTCAGGATCGGAAAGAACTCCCCTCCAAAGATTTCGATTGGATGCCCTTTCCTGAAAGAAGTTCAAACATTCTCTTTGGCTTGGTTCACGAATCATAAATGCATTAATGTAGGTGGTGGGCGGGTCTTCAGATTCTTCCGATTGTGTACTACCCAAACTGGGCAAATTGATTTTTAACACATTAAACGCAAGCCTTATACTAACCCCGCCAAATTTGCCACGCACCTGGGAGTCAGAATTGCCAAACTCCTGATTAAAATCGGAAATGCTACTTGATCCACTGTTACCCTGTCGAACTAAAATCCTTTGAGGCTCTTCAATACGGAACCATGAGTTCTTAAAAATTCTACCAATTGGTCCTTCCTGATTTAATAGAGAACGGTATTTATCAACCGCCACCTCCATTTGACGTTGAGCAGACTGATTGCCCGCCAAGTGGGCTCTAGAAATACTGTAAGCTACATACTGGGTAACCTCTACAACAAATAAGGAATAGGCAAGAGCGAACAACACAACGCTCATGCCACCGAATATAACCAAACTAAAAATAAAATCGGTAAGCACGACCCCTGAATATGTTACTGGGGCTTTAATGAAAGTACGCGTTCCACCGACTCGGGATGCAGTTGAGGTATCTGTTGAGTAAAGCCGCAAGGTTGCCACACTCCGCATTGTATCATTCCATTAAGCCGTTCCCAAGGCTGGAGGGTAAAATTTTGAACAAAACGCGACCTAAGTAAATACTCTCGCACCAGAGAACTCATTGCCAAAACCACCACAAGTAACAACACGTACTCCACCACGCCCTGGCCTGATTGCGCCATCAAAGACCTCTTCAATGGCAGCCTTTGGGCCATGGGCTTATTTGGTGGGCACTTTACAGTATGGTGAATATGACTAGGAACGTACTCCTGATATCCCCCCTTTAACATTTCTGCATCTCCAACCTACGAATAGCCTCCACCTGTTACTTTACATCCCAATTTAATGGCCGCTGCGGCATATCCTGAAACCCCTTACCTGTTGTGAGATGTTTTTCAACTCTTGCCCCCAATCGGGGCCCCCCCTCTTTAAAAGCCTGGTAAGGAGCAAAAAATACAAATTTCATCAACAGAACGACAAAGGCAGTAAGAAGTAAAACGTACTCAACAACCATCTCAAGCAACCAAAAATAAAATTGCTAAACAAAAAAACTAATTAGTATTTAGCCACCTCGTATTTACTCCCCTTTAAATTCAGTGATCCCA
>JANWYU010000060.1 GCA_025055135.1 Pseudobdellovibrionaceae bacterium
CTCATCAATAAATTGTTCCCCAGCAGGGTATTCCCCTGTTAAGCAGGCCATACACATACTTTCACCCTTCAATGCCTGTTTAAGGCCTTGTAAAGACAGGTAAATCACACCATCAACATCCAAATATTCTGCAATTTTTTCCCATGATACTTGATTAGCGAGGAGTTGCTTGGGGTCGGGAAAATCAATTCCATAGTAACATCCATATTTGATCGGAGGGCAAGTGCTAGCTACAAAAATTTTTTTGGCACCACTGTTTCTTACAATTTCAACAATTCGCTTAAGAGTGGTACCACGAACAATGGAATCATCAACTAACAAAATAGACTTACCCTCAATTTCACTTCGAATTGGGGATAGCTTCAAATCCACTACTCTTTTTCGATCGGAGGTTTCTCCCATAATGAAACTTCTCTGAACATATCGATTTTTCACAAGGCACTCTCGATATGGTAAATTCAATTTTTCTGCTACCGAAAGGGCTGCCGACCGTGAAGTTTCTGGAATAGGACTTACTAAATCTGGATAAACACCATGCACTTCAAAATATTTTTGCGCTTCAAGAGCCAGCAACTCCCCCAAGCGCAAACGCGCCTGATAAACATGAAGCCCCTGTAAGGAAGACTCGGCTGCAGAAAAATAAACCCACTCAAACATACATGCTGCCGCTTTTTTGTCACCAAACTCCCTCTCCTGTTTTGGTAACAAAATTCGATGCAATTTTGCTTGGTAACCGTCGATAATAAGTAACTCACCCCCCTTAACAAAATCCAAAACATCGTATCCTAAAAAGTGGAGGGCGTTGGTTTCAGATGCTAACGCATAGGCTGTTTTACCAGAAGGTAATAATTTTTTACCCACCACTAAGGGCCGAATTCCATTAACATCGCAATATCCAATTAAATAACGATCCAATATGCTTGTTACCACTGCATATCCACCAATCGCCTGTTGTAATACGGCTTTTACAGCCCTTCGCACCGCCAAAATGAGGTCATCCTCTAACCCTTCCTCCAGCAGTACCCCTACCCCATTTTCTTTTACCACTTGAAGTTGATGGGGCTTTTCATCTTCCTCCTGGCAACCCCCATCTCCTACCCCCATATTCTTTCCCAACAAATTTTGGACAAAAATCTGCATAATAATTTCTAAGTCATTGTTGGAAAGAGGTGCCCATCCTGTCTTCCTTCGCAATTCATCTTTCAAGGAAAAATAATTGATCACATTCCCATTATGGCAAAAAGACATAGGTAGCGGGAAATTCAGTAACATTGGTTGTAGATTCCGCTCATCTGATGAACTGCCCACGGTGGAATAGCGCGTATGACCAACCGCTATGGAACCTGTAAGCCTTTTTAAAGCATCCTTAGGTATAGCCTTCTCAACCAGTCCAAGACCCTTAACCATCTGAAAGGGGATCTCCCTTTGCGAGTCAAAGGTAACAATACCAGCACCATCTTGTCCCCGGTGTTGGAGAACACAAAGACCTAAGTAGGCTTCCTTGGCAGCCTCATCAGTTCCTATTATACCTATAATACCGCACATAAAGTCCCTAAATTCATTTTACTGGTTAGCAAAATTCAAAACGCCTCACCGTTTACAAAATAAATTCCCATTAAATTCTCTTGAAATGTGCGCGCCCACTCTAACCGTATTTTGGTTCGCGCTTTGGGTTCTAAAACATAATGCATACCAGCCCCAACGGACCAAATAGGAAAAGATCGACCACTAAACAAGGGAGGAGCCCCCACCATGCCTCCCGAAGCAAAGGCTACCGGAATCCACCGATCTTTCCAATCAAAACGATACTCGCTTTGCACTGCTGCAACTGTTTGATCTCGCAAAAACCCAAAAGGATATCCCCGAAACAAATTACGTCCACCGATGGTATGGAGCATGGCAAACGGTGTCTGCGCCCCTTCGACATGGGCTAACATCATTTGATTGGCCCATGTTGCTTGAAAAACGCGATGATAAAAACGCAAGTCTAGCTCATACCTTTGCCAACCGTTACATGGCTGAAACATAAGCCGTGACCACTGACCCTGGGTTGGGGCCTCCAAAATATCGCGGTTGTCGTACTCCAAGGCAACAGAGTAACATCTTTGTATAAAATCCTTGTCATACTTGGTAAACTCTTCCCTCAAATAGTGCCGACCAGTTTCATTCACAATGGAGAAACTGCGATTTTCAAACAAGTAACCACCACGAATAAAGAAATATCCACTTAAGTGTTTGGCATAGCTCACTGATAATCCTTGTCGAGCCTCAAAAAATAGCTCATGTTCTTTCTGAAAACCCCACTCCCCACGACCATAAAACCGATCAGGATAATGTAACCAGGTTAGGGTGACGGCAAACTCATCCCATCCATCGTTCAAAAACCAACGCCCGTTTAAGGTAACAAACGATTGATTTAATAGCGTGCGAAACGCTATTAACGTGGTTTGATCTACTCGCCCCATGACCTTCAGCTCTGACCAATTCCAACGCAACAGGCTCCCTCCAGCCCACTGTGTTTCTGGCGTAAAGTAAACAAATGGGATCCAGAGAAATGGCTTGACCCGAGTACCTTCTGACGAGGGGGGCTTTTCATCAACAAAACGAACTTCCTGCCTAACTTCTGCCAACGCCCGAATGGAAATGCTTAGCCCGATCCCAAAGATCCCGAAGATCCCGAGCATTCCGAAAATAAGACGACCTAAAAAAGGACGAATTAAAAAAAAATCATTAAAAAACAGCTGCATCTCAACACTTCCTTAACTCATTCTTGTCGTAATAAAAACAATACCAAACACGCCATAATTAGATATCATAAGGGTAACATGGATGTGTTTTTCAATGGTTTGGGAATAGAGATTGGGCAGGAAAAAAAAGGACTTTCCCAATCTCCGCGACATGCTCTTGAGATAGTTAAAGCAACACGATTAAACCATCGATTGGTGTCCGTAGGCGATCTCATTTGGACCCTGCAAACTACCATTAAATTTAGAAGTATGGAAGACTTATCTATTATTGGGTCAACCCACAGTATTTATTACAGGGCCTTCAAAAAAACGCTCAATATCTATCGTACTCTGGATTCCGAAAAGAGGCTGCTCAATTGGGGAGGGGATCATAGTGTCGCCCTGGCAACAGTTTATGCCTTTAAAAAGATCTTTCCGATGGGAAAAATTTTATGGATAGATGCTCATGCCGACCT
>JANWYU010000163.1 GCA_025055135.1 Pseudobdellovibrionaceae bacterium
GCAAAGAAATTGTCTGAGAGCTATGATGTTGTTTTGGGTGAGGGTTTTTTAGACTTGGATGGAATAAGGAAGTTAGACAAAACACGCTCAGTGAAAATCAATGTGGTGTTGGGGCGTTTGCATTTAGTCCTACCTAAGAAGATTCCCTATTCCATGAGGTTAAATTCAGTTTTGAGTAAGTCGAGTGGTTTAACTGGGACTTATGGGAATATGGACGAGACCAGGATTGTTTCTCCTCTTTTTGATGAACAAAAACCATATCTTGATATTGAATTGGATTTGGTCTTGAGTAACCTAAAAATCAAAGAGTCTGTAGCGTAGTTAGAAAAAGAATCCGATGAATCTGACGGGGAGGATTAAGAGAAAATTAATTAGAGATGTCACCCCTCGTTTTCAAAATTGAGTGCACCCATTGTTTCCGTGTTTAAAGATTAGTCATTTGATTTTAAAAATGAGACACCAAATACAATGAACTGGTGAAGACTTCGGTGGTATTGAATAATAGAAACATGACGAGTCGGCTTAAAGGGGATCTTATGAAAAAAATTAATGGAGCTTTAATCTTTATATTTTTGGGAATGCCATTTTTATTTTTCTCCTGTCAGAAGGTGGATGAACAGGTAAGCCTGTCTATTACCGACCCCAATTTGTTTTTTAAGGTGCAACCAGAAAAGGGCTTTTTTCAACTACAGCCTTTGGGGATTACTCATGAAAATGAACATATTGTTCCCCGTACCGGAAATCGATTAGTGGTATCACGAAGTGGTTTATTACAAAAGCAATCTTCCATTGATTTAAGACCTGGTAGGTATATGGGATCTCAAAGTGGAGAACGTTTTATTGCTGCCAGTGTCAATTCTGATCCGTTAGCTGAAATGGGTAGTCTAGGGAAGTTTTAAAATCTAAGGAAATTTTAAAAAATTTTTATTAAAAAATTTTTAAACTTTTAGGTGCCGAAAAAAGTCTGACACACTCGTTCGTGTTCTTGAGGGGGAAGTTGGTAAGGATGGGGGGTCACCATTTTAAGGAATCTAGCACCTTCATTGGGCACCGAATAGGGATTTTGTAATGCAACCCAAAGTGCTTTTACTTCCTCTATAGAATGGTTTTTTTGGGCCATATGGATCGCCTTTTCAATAAGGTGATTACGAGGAATGATAACAGGATTGATCTCCCTCATCTGGGATTGACTATCTAATAATGTCGTCCCTTGTTTTTCTAGTAGGGATCTCCATTTGTGGTACCAATGAAAAAAATCTTCGTCGAAGTTCACTTTTAATGCTTTTAGGTAACTATTTTCTTTTTCCCAAAAATTTTTTGATTCTTTATGATAGGTTAACCAAAAAAAGGTATTGGTAAAATCAGCCTTGGCTCCTTCCATCCACTTTAGTAATAAATGGATCATTTCTACGGATTCGGGGTAATTTGGTTTAAGACCTATTTTTTTACAAAAAATCTCATTAAAATAATGTTGGTAACGCTTACGGTAATGCATGAGCATCTCTTGAGTAAGATCTGTCACGTTATTCGTGTTTTGAGCAGCTATTAAAGGGCTTAGGGCTTGAATAAGACACAAAAGATTCCATTCAGTAACGTTTGGTTGATTTTCATAACGGTAACGCCCTTCACGATCCCTCGAACATAAAACCAATGAAGGTATGTACTCATCTAAAAACGCACAAGGTCCAAAATCTATCGTTTCTTCTGAAATACTCATATTATCGGTATTTAACACCCCATGAATGAAGCCGATGGACATCCATTGAGCCACAAGGTGGGCCAAGCGGTCTATGACTTGGCTTAAAAAACAGTAGATGGGATTATTTTCTTGTAAGCACCATGGGTAATGGCGGGTAATGGTGTAGTTCGTAAGTTCCTTTAGTACGTCATGGGAAATTAAGGCAGCCAGTTGCAACGTGCCGATTCGGATATGACTTTGAGCAGTTCGCACTAATATGGCTCCTGGAAGTCGTTCATTGTGGCGATAAACTTCCTCTCCAGTGGTTAAAACGGCTAAACTGCGGGTGGTGGGAAGTTTCAGATAATGGAGGGCTTCGCTAACCAGAAACTCTCGTAACATAGGGCCTAATGCTGCAAGCCCATCCCCTCCTCGTGAAAATGGGGTTGGCCCAGTACCTTTCAAATGAATATCCCATCGGTTTCCCCTATGATCAATGTGTTCCCCTAGGAGTAAAGCCCTGCCATCACCCAAAATATTGAAAACACCAAATTGGTGTCCTCCGTAGGCAAGGGCAATGGGTTGTGCGCCAGGAGGGAGTTGTTGGGCACTTAACCAAAGGATTCCTTGTTGGCTTTGCAAGAGGTGGGAATCCAAATTGAGTTGATGTGTCAAACCTTCGTTAAAAAGACAGATTTGAGGGTGGGGAAAGGTTTTGGCCATAACCTGTCGAAACAAGATCGGGGAAAGCTTGCAGTAAGTATTCTGGAAATTCCAAGTCATAGCCGTTTACAAAGAGATAGATTTTCAAGAGAGAAGTTGATAAGGTCAACAATAATTTTCAGAATTTGTTAATTGTGGGGATATAGCTCAGTTGGGAGAGCGCTTGCATGGCATGCAAGAGGTCGTCGGTTCGAATCCGATTATCTCCACCAGTTTCGAGTTGTTTTATGTCTCAAAGGGAACGATCTCAGCCTTGGTCATTGTTGGAGAGAAAAAAATTCTGGCAACTGGGCATCCAAAGAAACTATCGTTCTGCTTTTGGTAGCCTGGTAACCTCTCCAGTGGAAACACTTAAAGGTTTGGTTAATGCTTTGGAGGACACAAGGCCTATTTTAGCCAGTCAAAATAAGGAACTAAAAGAGCCAATAGAGCCCATTAAAAATGTGGAAGAACTACCCCTCCTACACAATCGCCTGATTAACGATGTGAGTTCCTGGGGATTTTTTGTTCCTTTATATGCTTTGCGGTCTCAATCGGATTGGGGTTGTGGATCTTTTACAGAATTGCGTATGCTTCAGGATTGGGCTGCTCAGCTTGGGGCTCGGTGGATATCAATTTTGCCAATACTGGCTCAAAATTTTGATTGTGTTCCGTCCGATCCAAGCCCTTATGCTGCCTTAACTCGTTTTGCCTTCAATGAAATTTATTTGGACGTCGAAGAAATTTTAAAAAGTTACCCAAGTAAGGAGGCCAAAAGTTGGATTCGTTCCAAAGCCGTTCAAGATCGCATTGAAGGATTGCGGGCTAGTCCCTATGTTCACTATGAGGCAGTGTATGATCTTAAGAAAACTGCTATTCAAATGATTTTAAAAGATTTGGATCCTGATTGGTTTCGGTCATCAGAGTTAATCAGTTTTTTAGAGAATAGTCCCTTTTTAAACGAGTATTGTTTGTGGCGCTCTCGTGGACAAGAGGATGAATATCGGTATCATCTATTTGTTCAGTACTTACTGCACCAAAACCTGTTGGCACGTGCGAGTCATCAATGCGCTTTGTACATGGATTTTCCCGTTGGGGTTCGGGATGATGGTTTTGATCGTCAGTACTTTAATCATGTGTTTTTAAATGGTTTTTCCGTGGGAGCGCCCCCTGAACCGATTTTTGAGATGGGTCAAAACTGGGGATTTTCCGCCCTTAATCCCTGTTACCTGGCTCAAGGTGGGTTGAAATATTTTCGGCAGGCTTTAGAAAAACATTGTCGTTACTCAAAAATATTACGCATCGATCACGTAATGGGACTTTATAGGGTTTATTTGATTCCTCATGGGTTTTCAGGAAGGCAAGGAGCATATCTTCGCTTTCCTAAAGGGGTGTTGTTTCGGACCGCCATCGAGGTGGCCAATCAATTTGGAACCGATTTAATTGGGGAAGATTTGGGTACAGTTCCAGAGGAAGTATCTCATATTCTTAGTCACACCCACATAAAATCAATGGCAATTCTTCAAATTTCTTTAAATATGGATCCTCAACAGTTTGCAGATCAGATAACCTCGCGACATCTAGTTGCCTTAAATAATCATGATATGCCCACCTGGGAATCCTTTAAAAAGGGTGATGACCTAAAAAAGCTATATGAATTAGGACTGTTGAGTGAAGCTTCAAAAAATCAATACTGGAATGATCGAAAGAAGCAGTTACAAAAATGGTCCCATGAAATGGGGGGCACTTGTTACTTAAATTTTTTAAGTTTTCTTATGAAATCAAAGGCCCGTTACAAAGTTGTTACCTTAGAGGATCTTTGGGGGGAAGTTGATCCCCAAAATATTCCAGGAACCTATCGTGAATATCCTAACTGGCGACGACGACTACGTTACCATTTTGAGGATTGGACCAATTTTCCTCAGGTTACTGAGGTATCTCAATTCTTAAGGCAATGGTCCTAAGGCAACTAGCGCTTTTTGGATGTGTTGTTAATTTAAAACCATATTTCCAGTTGATAAACCCAATGTCCTTCAGTGGTAACATCGGGTTCTTTTTTTTCGGAATGTGAGTAAAGGAATCGCAGTTGTGGACGTGACCATATATTGGGATCGATGGCCCATTGAAACCCCAACGTTACTCTTCTTAACCAATGATTATCTTGAGGTTGGGAGAATATCTTTTGAATGAATCCTATTTCGCCGACCACTTGCCATTGTTCAAAAAGCTCATAAGTGAATCGGTCGTTCAAACCATACCAGTGAAAGCTTACTCCAGCAGGACGATAGATATTTTCCCCCGCAATCAAAATTTGGTTACCCACCTTTTCAAAAAAATTGTGGGCACCATGAAGAACCCATCGCCAACGTTCATCCTGATGATGGGAATCCATTCCTGTTGGGATTTGCAAATGGCCCCACATATTGATCCCCTGAAGGACACCCTTTCCATGTAACAATCCAACTTCCCAAAAACCTTGCGATGAAAACCAGCGTCGCTTTAGACCCAAAATAGATCCGCGACGTTCGGCATATTCTTGTCCTTGCCATTGATGACTGGGACTATACCCTAGAGCCGCTACCAATTTAAAGAACCCACCGCTAACATTGTACTGTATTCGGTGATCCATCACATGCAACTGTATTGGTAACGTAAAGTCGGTAAGCGGTTGAGAACGAATTAGATGGGCGGCTTGCCATATCCAATGGTCTTTCCTCCACTCCAAGCCTGCTCCCTGGCCAATCATGTCCGCAAAATAGAACCAATCAGCAATATGAATATCGCTATCACGATAAAAGCGACGTCCCACCCAAACTTCTGTTTGGGAATTAATATGACCAATACTATACAGTTCGGTTACCTGTAGTTCTTTGTTGTCGCTATCGCTGTTCTCCCATGGGTGGAAGCCATCACCAAAAAAAGAAAAACGAGTGACAAAAGTCCATCCCTTCTGACGCAATTGGGCGGCAAGTTCGCCATAGTAACCACATTCGTTACCTAGTCGGGAAAATTGAGGTGGGATTTCACTAAGAGACCAGCATCGCCCAGACCATCCCCACTGACTCCAAAGGGTTGAGTAACGCAAATAGCCTGATGCAGAGAATTCGGGGGCAGAAAATAAGGGTTGAGACCCTAACGGAATCATAACAATAAGAGTCAACAGCCTTAGATAATTGGGGGGAAATTTTGACAAACTTTCCAACATCAATGTTAACCTCTGGTTAAGATTCACCTTTAATGTCACTAGTTGTAGGGCGAGTCAATATTAGGTTAGGGACGGGAGGGGATGCTTGGTTTTTAAAGGGTCGAAACTGTGGTTTGGTTTTTTTGTTGTTTTTGTTTTTGTTCTCCAGGGTTTTGCTAATTCGGTATGGGCTTGGATCAATCCCATTCCTTCAGCCTTTTGGGTGACTCGCTCTCGTATGGAAATATTTCTTCCGAGATCAGTTACCTTTGGTTTGCGATGGGATCAACCTTTTGAAGTTAAGCTGATTATTGACGGTCAGTCTGGTATCTTATTGCCTATTCTTCATCATGTTGACAATCACATTGTGGTCAGTACCAGTAGCTTCAGTGATGTTTTTCTCAAGTCTCATATGAGTTCAGCCTTTCATGTTGAAATTTGGCAAAACCAACGGTTGGGTTACCGTTCCAGCGTGGTTTTAACGGGTATTTTAGATGACTTTTTTTATCATGAATTACCCCTAGGGGTATTTCGCAGTGGCGGTGACATTTGGGTAAGGCTTTGGGCTCCCACGGCACGTCAAGTGGAGCTTTTATTATTTAAGACCCCCAACAGCGTTACTCCGGATGATAGAGTCAAAATGGAAAAGCGGTCAGAGTGGGGCGTTTGGCAACATAAAGTCTCAGAAAATTGGTACGGAAGGTATTATCGTTTTCAGATTGAGGTTTTTCATCCTGGTTTAAATCAGACAGTAACATGGCAGGTAACTGATCCGTACAGTCAAAGCCTGTCTACCAATAGCAGCCATAGTTGGCTGGGATTGGCAGAAGAGGTAAATCCCGCCGATTGGAATCATGTTCCCTCACCTCGTCAGATACTGATTCAACGTCCCTTTGGTAACAAGGGGCTTGCGAATCGAGTGATTTATGAAACCCATATCCGTCATCTAACAGCTTACGATCCAAAGATCCCCAGTGAGTTGCGTGGTAAGTACTTGGGATTGACCCTCAATGAGGGATTGGCCATTAATCATCTCAAGCGTTTACAAAAGGCAGGAGTAACAACTTTACAGCTGATGCCCCTTCAAGATTTTGCTACGGTTCCAGAAATTGCCCCCAAAGAGGTCAAAATTCCCGACACTTATTCATGGGATTCCATCAGTAATCTTTTAGAAAAGGTTCGTAGTGAAGATAACTATAACTGGGGCTATGATCCGGTTCATTATTTTGCTCCTGAAGGCAGTTATGCAGTTTCCCCCCATGGAGCGAATCGAATCATGGAATTAAAACAAATGTTACTAAAATTGTATCGACTTAATTTTGAAGTATCATTAGATGTGGTTTTTAATCATACCTATGCCTCCTATGATCATGAATTCTCTGTGCTCGATAAAATTGTTCCCGGTTACTATTATCGTTGGCGCCCTACCGATGGGGTTGCGAATTCATCGTGTTGTTCTGATACGGCGAGCGAACGAAAGATGTTTGAAAGGCTTATGATCGATGCCGCTTTATTTTGGGCTCGAGTTTATAAAATTACCGCCTTTCGCTTTGATTTGATGAATTTGCATTCCCGTTCCACTATGGAAAAGATTCGCGATCACTTAAAGCGGCTTTATCCTCAGTCTTATATTTATGGTGAAGCATGGCCTTTTGGATCACTATATGATCGTTACCCAGATCAAGCTATGACTCAATGGAACAGCTATGGAGCTGGTATTGGCACATTCAATGATAGAATGCGGGATGCGTTAAGAGGGGGAACGACTCAGTATCGTGAGTGGACCGATCAGGGAGTGGTTTCTGGTTTGATTGATCACTTCAATCATAGTTTTGATAATCAAAATACTCCTGTTACCGAGCAAGGAAGGGTAGAAAAATTCTTACATTATCTTGATGTGGTTAAGATTGGTTTAACGGGTAACTTGCGCCATTGGAGGTTTTACGATCACCTGGGTAATTGGGTTGAGGCGGGTCATATTTTCTTTAGAGGCCAACCAGTGGCGGTGGCTCACAGTACTGTGGAAACCATCAACTATGTTTCTGTTCATGACGGATTTACTCTCTGGGATGTGTGGGCAGCAAAGTTACCTTTTGAAAGCCCTTTTTATCACCATCAAACGGCTTCTCTTGATGAATTGGTGCGGCGCCATCAATTAGCTCTGTCTTTTGTTCTTTTAAGTCAAGGAATTCCGTTTATTGAAGGGGGCAGTGAACTTCTTCATTCGAAAAATGGAGATGTGGATTCTTATGACTCTGGAGATTTTTATAATTCTTATCGATGGGGGGATAGCGGGCACACATGGGGGTTAGCCCTTCCTCCTCGATGGAAGAATGGCGATTTTTGGCCATTTTGGATGCCCAGATTAGTACGGGCTCCTTGGAAGGCCCAGTTGGAACATATTCAGGAAACCATAGCTGTTGTAGAGCGCTTAATCAAGATCCGTCGGCAATGGAATCACTTTCATCTAGTTGATCTAACAGCTATTCAAAATCGGGTGCGATTTTTTAAAGTAACAGAACATCCGTTGGGATTACTTCCTATGGTTATCTCGGGGAATCCTTCCATTATGGTCATATGGAATGTGACACGTAATCCGCTGCGGTGGGAACATCCCGAGCTAAACAAGAACTGGAAATCCGTTTGGTCACACTCTTTGGGGGTAACGCGTTCGGAAATACCTTTAAAGGGAGCAATGGAGATTCCTTCTTTGTCGGTTGTATTTTTGTATGAAGGCAAAAAGTAACATAATATTTTTGTGTTTATTAAGTCTCTTTTTTCTAAGCCCCAAAAAGGCCATGCCCCAAATAGATCCTGGCCCGTTACCGATTATCGAACTCCAGCTGATGCATCAGATGATTTATTCCCATAGAGGTACTTTGTCTGAGCTGGTAAGGCGTTTTGAGGAGCTAAATCCTCATGTGCGGGTTCGCCTGATTTATCGAGAAACCGAGGAGTTGCGGTCTTCATTTCAAACAGCGGCCGTTGGGGGTAGTGGTCCTGACATCATTTATGGTCCTAGTGATATGGTTGGGGTTTTAAGTGCTATGGGTTTACTCAAAAATCTAGATGCCTTTTGGACTAAAGAGGAGCTTGCTGATTTTGATCCTCGCTCCCTACCTCGTTACCAGAAAGGATTGTTTGGCGTTGGCGATATGGTGGGTAACTTTTTAATGTTAATTTTTAATAAAAAGCTAATCAATCAGTTACCGAAAACTTTTGATGAATTCATTTCAGTATTGCAGAGGGTTACCCGGGATCTTGATGGAGATGGAAAGATAGACCAGTGGGGTTTGGTGTTTAATGCTACTGAGCCTTTTTTCTTTGTTCCTTGGGTTTTTGGGTTTGGTAGTGATTTTCTTACAGAAACAGGACAGCCCCAATTAAACTCGCCGGGGGTAAAAAGGGCCTTTGAGTTGGTCCGTGATTTTCGTACTAAGTATAGAGTAATGCCTCTTGAGAGTGACTATGAGACGGCCAACAGTCTTTTTAAGGAGGGTCGAGCGGCAGTTATCGTAAATGGGGATTGGTCTTGGGGGGATTATCGTCAAGCTGGGGTTGATTTTGATATTCAGGAATTTCCAAAAATTGAGGGTTACCCAGCGCCTTTAGTGGGAACCAAATTATATGCTATTAATAAGAATGTTGATGATCCACTACGACTAGAAGCCTGTGTTAAGCTCGTAAAATTTTTAGTATCCACTGAAAGTCAGATTTTTTTCTCCCGTCAACATTCTGTGATTCCTTCTCGTTATTCGGCCAGAAAAGAAGTAATTCACGATCCCTTTTTGCAAAAGGCAATCCACATTATGGAACAACATGGGCGTCCCATGCCTATTCATCCTGAGTTGCGGGCTATCTGGGATACCTTGCGAAAATACTTTCAAGCCACTTTGACGGGTCAACTAGAGCCGGAACAAGCCAGTAATAAGGCGCAAGAAGAGGTGCTGGAGCAAATTCAGTTGATGAATCAATCGTTTGATCCGGATTTCAGTGCCCGTATTTTGGTGGTCCTTTTTTATGGATCAGTGGGATTTTTGCTTCTTTTTTTAGTGCGCAATTTCTCCGCCATTGTGAAATCCCTAAAAACCAATCTTTTTGTTTGGATTATGCTTCTTCCAGCTCTTTTGGTTAGTTTTTTAACGATTTTTTATCCGTTTATTTATAACTTTATTATTTCTTTTAGTAACTTAAACTTAGTGCATTTTAATGATTGGAAGATTATTGGAATTCGTCACTATCTTGATGTTTTAACCCATAAACAATTGTACTGGGTGTTACTTAAAACGATCTTTTGGACTGCAATCAATTTGTTATTCCATGTAGGGTTGGGGATAGCGTTGGCTATTGTTATCGATCGCGTGTTACCGTTAAAGAGCTTTTGGAGGACGTTACTCATTATATCGTGGGCGGTTCCTCAGTACATTGCTGCTTTAACTTGGCGAGGAATGTTCCATCAAGAATATGGGGCTATAAATCAAATCTTGTTCTCAGTTTTAGGAATTAATGGTCCTGCTTGGTTAGTGGATCCTTTGCTTTCGATGGTAGCCTGTATTGTGACCAATGTATGGTTAGGTTTTCCTTTTATGATGATGGTTGCATTGGGGGCGTTAAAATCAATTCCGGAATCTATGTACGAAGCAGCTTCTTTAGATGGGGCGGGGTTTTTCCAACAGGTGCGATATGTAGCCCTACCAATGATACTCCCTGTTATGAAGCCGGCGATTTTTTTGGGGGCTTTTTGGACTTTTAATAACTTTAACGTGGTTTGGCTGGTTTCTAATGGAGGAGAGCCTGCTGATGCCACTCATATTTTAGTTACCTATATATATAAATCTGCTTTTAATCTTTATCGATATAGTTCGTCAGCTGCCTATTCCATGATATTATTTTTGATTTTATTGGTTTTTACTTTGGCTATTTATAAGTTGCCTGGCAATAGATGGGGATTAAAGGTATGAAGAAAAATATCA
>JANWYU010000181.1 GCA_025055135.1 Pseudobdellovibrionaceae bacterium
TATGGTAACTGATCCATCCTCATTTTGATAATTCTCCAAAATTGCAATAAATGTGCGACCCACCGCTAATCCACTACCATTTAAAGTATGCACAAAACGCAAGTTCCCTTTTCCGTCTCGATACCGAATGTTAGCCCGTCGAGATTGAAAATCCTCAAAATTTGAACAAGAGCTGATTTCTCGATACTCCTGGACTCCAGGTAACCATACTTCTAGGTCATAACATTTTGCCGCTCCAAAACCAATATCGCCAGAACATAAAAGAACACGACGGTAGGGGAGTTCTAACTGTTCAAGAATGACTTCAGCATGCCTCGTCAGTTTCTCGTGCCAGTCATATGATTCGTCAGGCAATGAAAAAATCATTAACTCTACTTTATGAAATTGATGTTGCCGAAAAATGCCCCGAGTATCCCGTCCATGGGAGCCTGCTTCAGATCGAAAGCAAGGAGAAAACGCACAAAAGCGCTGAGGCAAGTCTTTTTCGCTTAAAATCTCATCCTGATAATAATTAGTTACCGGCACCTCAGCGGTAGAGATTAAATGCAAGTCGAAACCCTGGGCATGAAAAACATCATCATAAAATTTGGGAAATTGACCCGTACCATAGTAACTTTTTGTGTTTACAAAATACGGTGGGATCATCTCACGGTAACCATGCAGACGTCCATGAATGTCCATAAAAAATTGGATAAGAGCCAGCTCCAAACGGGCCCCCCATCCATTTAAAAAAGCAAAACGGGATCCTGAAACTTTACCAGCCCTTTGAAAATCAATAATACCCAAGGTTTCTCCAAGCTGATGATGATCCTTTACAGGAAATCCAAACCTTCGCGGTTCGCCCCAGGTTTTAACTATCACGTTGTCCTTAGACCCATTACCTACTGGCACCGATGAATGCAAATGGTTAGGTAACGTGAGTAACAATTCTCTGATTTGCGAATCGATTCCCTCTGCATCTGCTTGCAGTTTTTTAACCTCAGCGGCTAACACGGAGAGTTCCTCGCGTAATTGCGAAATATCCTTTCCTTCTTTTTTTAGTTGGGGGATCTGTTGGCTAAGCTGATTTTGCAAAGCCCTTTTTTGCTCTGCCGCTGTAATGGCTGATCTTCGACTTTCACTCAAATTCAAAATTTTATTTAGAGTTTCTAAAGTGTAACCTCGATTAATCAAAGTTTTTTTATATGATTCAACAAAGTCCGGTCCTCTCTCTCCTCGACCCTCTAAATCTTTCAAATCCAACATTCCGGTCTCCTTCCTAACCTCCCCAACATTCTTTCTCGATGTTGTCCTATCTCTCCCTATCTGCCCTCATATTGTATTATCTCTTCCTATCTACTGGAAGATAAGCGCCGTAACCTCTCCTCAATTTCTATTTTATCTTTGGCATTGGGAGAAAGCATTAAGTACTTCTCATAAGCCATAGCTGCTGCAGCATGATCCAAGCGAGCCTCAAAAATGGCTCCTTGTTCCCGATAAATTTCGGCGCGTCCTGATTCTATAGAACGCGCAATGCTTAAAATGCTTTCGGCAACATCTATTTGCCCCGCTAAACGGTAACATCGTGACATCTTTAAATAAATCTCAATGTTTTGTCCTCGTAACTTCGCAGCCTTTTGATATTCCGAGGCACATAAATCAAATTCACGATTAGCGTCGTACACCTCAGCGGCCAATAAATAACTATCCGCCAAATTCGGATTTTTTTTGCGTTCTTTCATGGCAAAATCAAGAGCCAATTTCAAGTCTCCCTTTTTCAAAGCAATAAGACCCGAAAGATACAATAGACCGGGATAATTAGGATTGGCTTTTAAGGCCTTCTGAGCATGACTCATGGCTCGATCCCATTGATTCATCTCCAAATAAACCATGGCCAACAGGACAAGTGGCTCAGCATCAAAAGGATCTAGAATTGAGGCTTCTATAAAGGATTTGATGGCTTCATTGAATTTTAATTGGGCCTGCAGCGATTTTCCCAAGTAGATCCAGGCCTTTTTCTGTTTGGCATCGAAATCCAAAATCTGTCGACAGGTTTTTTCTACCTCCAAGTAACGCTCCAAAGTCAAATAAATCTCTGCCAATCCGACCCGTAGTTCGACGGTATAAGCAAATTTTTCAATCTGCTGATTAAGATAGTTAATTCCCGTTCTGGAACCTTGTTGGGCTACAAGATTTTTAGCATAAATGACAATAGCTTCAGCATGGGTTGAATCAATTTCAAGAGCCCGAATAACAGCATTTTGAGCCTTCTCTTGTTCTCCAAGGGCAGCATGGGCTTTTGCTAAATACACCAAAACCTCGGGATTATTATCCGCAATTTTTAGTGAACGATTAAAGTAACCCACCGCTGCACTCATATTATTGCGATAAAACTCAACAATTCCCAACCCCCTTAATAGATCTGGATGATTGGGGTGGCGCTTGGCGGCCTTTGACAACACATCGAGGGCTTGAATAAAGTCAAACCGTTGTGCTAAGTAGGTGGCCAAAGTTACCGAGGCTTCTAAAAATGCAGGATCAATACTGATGGCCTTTTTAAGCCATTCAATTGCCTCATGAGGTTGGTTTAATTTCCAAAGACACTTAGCTGCCTTAAAGGCCGCTGTGGGATTGGTAGGATCCATTTCGAACGCTGTCTTATATTCGGCCTGGGCCGACAAACAATCACCCATTAAAAGATATTGATCTCCAACATGCATCAATTCACTTTGGCTTACCTTTTGTGGGGTTGACTTGATTGATAGCCCCAATTGCTCAACCAAAGATCGTAATTCTTCATCGTATAAATTCTGCTCAAGCGCTTTTTGAGCAAACTGTTGAGCAGCCGCTAAATCTTTATTTTCCACCAGAATTCGCACTAATAGGTTATATAGTCGCACCTCTAATTGCCTGCTTATCCGTCCAGGGTTCTTTTCCGCCATCAACAAGCTTTTGAGGGCCAAATCTTTTTGCCCACGTATGCGATACTCTATCAAAGCTTTTTGAATCCAGCTTGGCCGATGGGTCGGCTGCCGCTCCACAATGTTTGAAAAAATGTGGTAGGCTTCCTTATCGGCCCCATTTTGCATGGCATAGAGAGCCTTTAAATAGTGAAATTTGGTCCATGCATCCCAATGTTTAATGGCCGTATCTAGAATGAGTACCGCATTATTGAAGATTTGAGAGCGTCCCGCCAATTCCCCACTAAGCCCTATAAGGAACGCATTGCTAGAGTATTCCCTCTGATTTAAATAATATTCTGCAATACCACGCGCCTCTGCAATTTGACCAAAGGCAATGAGTTTAGAAATCTCGCATATGGCCCCCGTCTCACCTACAGGATCAAATGTTTTCGTTTGTTTTACAAAGGTGTTAAAGGTCTCAAAGTCGTATGCATCCTGTCTGGCAAAGGGCCAAAGCTCCCGGTAGGTAAGACATAAAAAAGTGCGGGCAGGAAAATACTGATTGCGGCTCTCTAAAATTTTTACAAAGTAAATCTGAGCTTCCAAATAGTGTGAGAACTCATCCCGCGCAAAATGAGCAACTCCTCTGCGAAACCACTCTTGAATTTCCTGATCGGACGCTTTGTTTGATGCGGTGGTATTCACGCGACGCAAACGAATGAATCGGTCACTCTCCTCATCTTCAGACCAGAACAAATATCCCAGTAACATAAACGAAGCCGATAAAATCATCGCTGCGGCCCCCAACAAATGGAATCGTTCATATCGAGCCGCCTGAGTTTCTTTGGCATCTAAGTTAGTCATGTCAATGGTAACAGGCTCTGATTGTTGAGGAGAAGAAGGAGGGGATGCCGCCTGATCCTTAGGGGTCACTAAAGGGTTGCCATTTTCTACAGGCTTAGAATTGACATGGTCAGAAAGAGTACGAACCACTGTTTCAGCCTCTGATAAGTCCGTAGTAGACTGAGACGCCGAGGCAGAGGCCGATACAGACTCTTCCTTGGGTCCTACATCAGCAATCCTTGTACCCGACTTAAATTTGGGAGCATTAAGTTGATTAATGAGTTGATCAAAAAACTGAGGCTCGCGACTTATTTGGATCCATTGACCCCCTTTTTGGTACCGGACGTATTCCGTTCCCGATAAAGAACCCTCCGAGATCATTTTCAAAATCTGCTGAGTAGAAAAAGGCCCAATAATACGCCCATTTCCTAACATTATCTGCCACATAAATTCACTGTATCACACTTTCTGGTGGTTCTACTAATGGCCCTCTATAAAACCTGTGAGCTAGTCCAGGAGCATTTTGTTTGTTGACACAATTTTATTGAAGTGAAGTTTTTGGGTGTTACGTGATTCCTCCTTAATAAAGGTTCCATTTTGTAAACATAGTGCCAAAATAGAACTGGCCTATGGTCCTATTTTGAAACTGAATAGAACGTCAACTGCCTCTATTATGGAAATTAATCGATGGCATAACAATTGCTTGTATTATTTTTGGACACTTGGAGGTCAGAATGAAAAATATCAGCATCGCCCCTCTCAAAATGATCGCATCGATTTTCATTCTTTTGACCTTCTTGTTTGCATTGGTTTCTCATGGCAGTCAATTAACTTGGCTGCCAGGTGAAGCTGCCAAAGTAAACCCGAAAGTGAAAGAAATTGAAGGAGAGGTACACCGAGCCGATGATGGTAGTTCTTTTCTATTAACCGAGAGCGGTCAATTATTTTTGTTATTGTCTTCCGAAAAAGACATTTTGAGTAAACTTGAGGGGGCTGTGAGAATTAATGGTCTTTTAGTGGAAAGACCATCGATAGTCTCCCCGGCGCGGTTGTTACAAATGAGCGCAGATGAGCGATCTGCATTGTTTCAACCTGCAGTATTGTACCCAATTATCTGGGTATTAAGTTTTGAATATCTGAAATAAACGCCAATGTCCGTCATTGGTGTGATCTCAAAAAGCCTAGTCCCCCCCCTCCAGACTAGGCTTTTTCCTTTTTTGTTTACCCTATGGTACGACGATGAACCTTTTTACCCGCATTTGTTTCGCTCTGGAAAAAAAGAGGTGTGTAATCGAAAAGTTCTGATTTTCAAACAAAAATTATGGTCCAGGGGGAGGAGGGGGGCAAGGCGGGCCAATCAATGTGTGATTCGCACAGGAGTAGTAATCTATAACGATTATAATAGGCAAAGTATTAACAGAATTTGACCCAATCGAAAATGGCATTTGGGTTATGGTTGATGCACCAATAACACCCGAACATGCGTCGGGGGGTGTTCCTGAAAATGAGAAAGGCAACTGACTAATTGGTACGGTCAGTGTTTTTGGTTTTGAACAGGTCTGATAGTGACACGATCCATCGCAAGGAGGCGTGCAGCTTGTTGGATAACACGACGTCTGAGCAAAAAAGTTTTCTGAAATACCCCATAAATTAACGGCACAAGCACACACTAAAGGGACAATTTTTCTTATTTTTTTCTTTATAGTCATCATTTCTTTTTTCCTCCACTAGCACACTTTTCAGGATTATGCTCTTTCCGATTGACTTGCTCTTGAAGCTGTTGGATGACCAAAGATTGTTGCTCCAAAGTTTGTCTAAGGTGCTTCAATTCCTCTTGTATTGATTGTAGGTTATCGACCTTTAAAAAAAATTTGCGATAAAGATCTTTAATAGCATTAACAAGAACAGCCGTCATATTTTGGTACGATAGATACAAGACACCATCCTTTTCGGTTACCACTTCCGGTAACGCTTCTTGAACCTCTTGAGCAATAAATCCTATTTCTTCACGCCCATTTTTAACATACCTTCGGGGCTTAAGTTGTAATATTACAGCAAGACCTTCCTTTAAGTCTCTAATATGGGATTTTATTTTTCTATCGGAAGCTGCAGTCACCGTTCCTCCCGCGGAAATGTTTCCTGCCGCCTCAATGTCGAATTTGGCTTTGATGTTACCATTCGCCTTTAGGTCTTGGTTAGCTATGATATCTCGATCGGCATAGATTTCGCCACTGGCATGGATGGACCTGGAATATCCTGTGCTCGATGAGGCGCCTACGAACAAATGAGTATTCGGGGGGGGATTGGCAGTAGAAGCGATTACCAGTTGAGCATGGAGATCCGGCAAAAAGACAGAATCAAATAGTCCTATGATTCTTCTCGGATAAAAGTTCGGTGGCCCGGTCGTTCCCGCTGAGGTATTGGTAATACCAGAAATGTGGAGATATAGGCTTCCCGGTCCACTTGATTGCCACTGACAAAAAGGCTCATTACATTTTCCGATCCAATTACGTTCAGTGCTCATCCCCCCCCATGATCCATAATCGCCATGATCAACATGAATTTGCTTTGCGTAAACATGGCCTTGTACAAATAAATATGGAGCTCGAGTGCTTAAATCAAAAGGAGTCGTTTTCAATGATTCTCTATTTGGAAAACTATTGGCCAAAATGAACTGGTTTATCAAACAATAGGGATGGAACGAATCATTAAATGTTCCGCCCAGAAGATCCTCGCAAAGACTTTGGAAGAAATCATAGTTTTCGCCACCAAAACAAGAGAAGATTTTTCCCGAGACGGGATTAATAATTAAAGAAAGATAATAGTTTTTAGGCAACAATGCTGCACCACCCGGCACTAATTCGCCGGGTAAAGCTTCTTTGTCAAATCTAAGACTTAAACGTACAAAATACTGTTGCATATTTTGAATTGAGGGAGGGGAAGATGAGCCTGCGTTAACATTAATTTGAACCAGATTAGGACCTGAGATTCGTTCCATTCTAATTTGTCTTGGGATTAAGTTATCTTTCGCAACATTTAATTGAAAAAGTATTTGAGTAGTGGACTCCTTTAAATAATTCAAATCGACTGTTTGGTTCGTCCAAGGGTTTGCCGGTAACGTAAAGTTGTCAAGCATGATCGGACATACATGTTTAGATGAAATTAATGTAAGTACAGTAGCATGAGCGCGATCTGCATCCAAACTTTGAGACGATGAACGCAACTGACGATCGAAGTTCACTAAAAGAGTTACCGTTGCTGCCGAAATAATGGCAACAATAGCTACAGCAATGATTGTTTGAATAAGTGAAAAGCCCCAAAAGTTATGACTATACACTGTTTTCATGTTAGTCGAATTCCATAATTTTTATCTTAAATCTTTTAAGCACCATTTCAACTCCCCTTTCTTGGAAATCGTAATCTGTGTCAAAAAAACTAAGCAAAATCCACGCGAATCAAAATTGTTCCACACCGCTGTTCACCACTACTACCTACTTAATAAATAAAAAAACGTCGAAAGGTGGTTCGATCACTAGTAAATCCCAATGTTCTTTGATATTCATCCGCAGGTTGAATTTTCTGAACATACGAAAAACAAATAAAATATCTATTGAATTCACTTACGTAACGAATGAACTTCGGGTTCCAATCCTGGGATGGAGCATTGGCCTGTGCCCGTAAGTGAACCTTAAGCAACCGACCCAAATCATCCTTTATCTCTAACTGAGCAATTCGTGGGCTATGATCGGCTATCAGGTAATCACTGCCAGGTAACACTAATAACCCGGTAATGCCCACCCCCAAATTATGTTGACTGAGATCACAAATAATTTTCTTTATATTCTTATATATCAACCCAATGTGTTGATTCTGAGAATAAAAAAATTGCATCGTCTCTTGGTCATCGCCAACTACTTCGAAATCATCAATACCTAAGAGTAAACTTTTTTGATAGGGAGGAAAAATTGTTACCCCTCCAATGATTCCAGTTTCTGGAACCACCTGTGCTAATTGCGAGTCGCTAACATCAACAACTGAGCCCGTATACGGCTGAACCCCAAAAAACCGTCCTTTATAATGTGTTAACCCCCACCCACCCCCTAAAGCTCCAGTAGGCTGACAAGAGTTATTTACCCAAACTTTGTAAGTGGTCCAGGAGCGAGAAGGACAAAGAGAGTGTGGATTGATTTTTTCCACGCTAATGGAATTGTTACCGCTTTCAACATGTAATCGAAAATGCTGAGAACGGGAAGAAATTGCCACTCTTCGACTTAAAATCAAATGATCTCCATAAAAAACGTCTCCCCACAAAACAAGGGCATCAGAAAAGTATAAATAACCCTCAAAAGAAAAGTTCACTCTAACCAGAGGTCCTAAAAAAATTTGAGCGATCATTCTGCTGTTATCGCTGGTTGCTGAATCTTTTTTGATTTGCCAAGAAAAAAGCTTTGCTATGTTATCAAGTGAGTGATTCAATTCACCAAAATCTAGTTGAGTAAATGCCTCATGCTGAGAAACTAGTTCACAGCCATGCCCCCTAATAAGGCTAGCGAAAAAAGGCTCAAAAGATGGACAATCTTGCATTTTACGCAAGTAGTGATCCTCTGCAAATAATAAAATTTTATCTAATGTTTCTAGTGCAAAATGAAGATCATGTTTTGCTAATTCAAGGCGATTGGAAAAATGTTGTTGGCTATCCAACAAATTAAATTTCGACTGAATAAAATATAATGATATACCAACCCCTATTGTCACTAAAACAACTTGATAGAGTAAAGAGCCCTGATGTTTTCTAATCACGGAATTGCCCTTTCCACACATATTCGGTTGTTTCTAGTGTTAGCTCGCTAAGAAAATGCATTTTCAATAAAGAAAAATGCATCGAGTTTAACTGATTCACACTTTCGTTAGCAGCTATGTAAGGTAAGGCATAATCGTAACTCATATGTACACATTTAGGACAATCTACCTGATTTTGTATTACATAGGTCTTACTTTGGCTTAATGAGGGATGTCGAAACTTAAAACCAATTAACAAATATGGAGAGTTAAACTGAAAAGTTTCCTCAACCGTACCCAAGCAGGATTCGTTTTGTAGGTTTTCACAATTTAAAATGGCCATTTTTTTTTCAGGCATAATACCAATGGTTACTAGTTTGATCTTAACCATCAATGCAGGAAATTTAGGAAAGTAATGATCCATCTCATTTGAATCTAACTGCTGGATATTGTTGCTCGTCAATGGTACTATTACAGGGGTAACCCTCACTCTGTACAATCGATCAGGAGACCGAAAAAATTTTTGACAATCTTGATTGTCAATCACCAAAGGATCCTGCAACCGCTTATTGTTTGGGTCAAATTTGGCATCAAATAATTCAAAATTACCAACCAAACGAAAGGTTCTTAAATAGCCCTCATTAATGAAGCCCACATAGTCTGAATTAGAAATAACATACTGTAGTGACTTTAGCCGACCAAAGCCAGTTACTTCTATTTGATGGTGACTAATTTTTTCTACTTTTCCGAAATCTTCAATACTTGCGTCTATCAATATGGTACCGTCGCCCAAATGACAAATTGCCGTTAAAAATCCGCTATCCACAGATGAGAATGATGCGGTCAAAATAGTAACAAAGCCCTTACATTCTGGCCGAAGTGACAAATCAGCACAACGATCCAAATAAGGAACAAAAAGATGAACCGGAAGACGAGACCCACCATGAAGGGCCAAAGGCTTTAAGTCGCTTAAGAAAATCAATCTATTTAAATAGGATTGAAAGCTTAATTGAGCCTGACGCAGATCTGCCGAATCCTCAATATCTTTTCCCTCTTTAGCAGACCACCAAAATACACTAAGAATGATGAGTGTTATAATGGCCCAAATCGCTACGGATGCAACCATCTCTGTTAACGTAATTCCTCGATTGGTTTTAAAATTTTTCATAATGACTTTCTTAATAAATAATATCCTGTTTCCTTATCTGAGGGATCCGTTAGAAAATAAAAAAACTCGAGTTCCACCAACGAGCCACCAAACAAAAAACGACAGCCTTTCAATTGTAAACAAAACTGATGAGGAAACAACTCAGTCATGTGAGCCTTAGTCCAACAACCCAAACTCAGTGTTCCATAAAGCTCTTCCTCCCCTGCGGAAGAGTTACATTCATTTTGGGACTCAATCCGGCATTTTGGCAATTTATTTTGGTTATAGCATAAAACTTTTAATGTTTCAGAATTCACATGGTGTAATGAATTTAATTTTTGAGTAATAAGATGAGAGGCTCGATCCGACAAAGTTTGTGTTACCCTTCTCGATTTAAAGTGTTGGATTAGTGAAAAAATCAAAAAAAGAGTTACTGAGAAAACAGCAATAATCACAATAATTTCTATAAGCGTAACACCGATTTGATTTAAAAAACAAAATCTTCTAGTCATGTAGTTAATTATAAGCCCGAAAATTACTTAAAGATGTATTAAAAAATTACCAAACCTTAACAAAAAAATGGGTTGTTTATAGATTAAAAAGGCCGGCCCCCATTAACAGGAAAATTCGGCAAAGGAGTAAATAAGTGGTCTCTTATGCCATGAGATCGGTGAGCCCCTGATGTCAAATAAGCTGTAATGGCCCCGGCATCCTCCTCCACTGCTATTTCAACTGAAATCAAAGATGCCAATTCTTTACAAGTATTTGGTTCTTGAGAACTGAAGAATTCTTTACTCATGGTGGTATCAATAGCCGATTCTGCCTGACAGGTACTACCATAACAGTTAACCCGTAATGCAAAAATAGTGGTACCATTAGGATTAATAACTTTAGATTCTTGAATCTGTGGCAGCCCCCCGCTAAAAGCAACCTGATCGGAATACATCTTTCCGGTAGTCGACTTTTTATAAGTTAAATTATCTATTTTCCAAGTAACACGTACTGTTTGTTTTATTGATGAATTGTTACTAACTCGTAAAACATATCCATGTACCACAGCTCGTACCCCCTCTTCTAAGATTTCGTTCCCCCCTAAACCAGCGGCTACACATGGAGTAACCTGCATGCAACTATTGGGATCCGTAGAATGAGCAGGATTGGAACAGGTATTGGCGCCATGAACTGACATAAATCCCATTGGGGGCAATATGATTTTGCGGGCAGAATGCGCAATGGATGAGGTAAAAATAATCCAACAAATTAATGCAATTAACCTAATCATCTCCAGTTCCCCCTCTCATCATTCATAAAAACACATTTTGTGTTGTCATTTATGGACCACCGTTATTTTTTGAATTTTTAGGTGGCGGTGGTGGACAAGTAGCACAGGTTGGTGACGTCCATTGGGTGCAACAACTTGAACAAGCAGGATCAAAATAACGACATGAAATTAATTTAGGCAAGCTAAGTAAGTTAATGTAATTCCTCACCTCATTTTGCATACGGTTAGGATCATTACCTGTCAAAAAGCGGTCAATAAGACACACAGTCTGTCCGCCATTTACCCGAAATTCCCCACCAGAGGGAAGGTAACACACAGAATCATCAGGATCTTGGTAACGAGCCACCTCCACAAATCGAGAGCGATTGGCATTTCCAAAAGATAGAAGGGGAATAACAAATGTTCTTAATTTCGGCTCTTGAACACGAACTTTATTTTGAGGGAAAATTGGCTCTCCCGGAAATGATGTATACCGATCGATACACCAACCCTGGGATCTAATACAGCTGGGATAACTTTCAATGCCACATGGGCAATCAGGAAGACTAGGAGCTGGAACACAGGTAACGTGATGAGCTAACGGGAAACCACGATTATAACAGTTTGGCACAAAATCTTCTACTGAAGCCTTAGCAGAGTTACAAAAAATAAAAATAGAAAATAAAAAAAAACTAAGTAACAAAGGCACAAAAGTGGTGATGCGTATCATTGTCACTTAATTCCCCGTACTGAGGCGTTCCCTATTTTTTCAAAGTCAGTATATCACAAAATCCCCCCACGCCCTAATTAATTTTTTTATCTCTAATCACTGTTTCCACTTTTCCGATTTAACTTGTTCTAAAATTGCAAATGGCTATCTAGTATCATTCTGTAACAGTAAATAGCATTTGTAAGCATTATCCGGGCGATAGTCATAATGCTTTAGCCATATGAAGCTGACCTGTTGAGGTCAGTTTTATGAAGCAATCATTTTAAGAGCTAAAGCAGGTTGTTGGTTGGCTTGAGCCAAAACAGAGGTTGAAGCTTGAAGTAGGATTTGATTTCGGGCTGCCTCTGCCGTGCTTGATGCAATATCAGCATCACGAATACGCGAATTGGCTGCTGAAAGGTTTTCATGTTGTACGCCCAAATTATCAATGGTGGATTGAAAGCGGTTTTGGAGGGCACCCAAGTACGCTCGGTAACCGCTGACCTTGGATTGAGCAGCATCGACCACCTCTAAGGCCTGTTGGGCTCCCGATTTTTCCTTAAAATCAATTCCCTCTAAACCCAGTTCTGATAAAGTAGCCTTCAATTGTTGTGAATCAAAGCTAATACGGTCTTGTTGGGGATGATTGTACACACCCACTTGAATGTCAAAAACTTTGCCTGTTCCATCAAGTAAATTTGTGGTTCCAAACCGAGTGGTTTCGGCAATTCTTTGCAGTTCTTGTTTGAGTTGTTGAACTTCTAAATCTAGGAAGGCTCTTTCTTTGTTACCTATGGTATCACTAGCGGCTTGAATGCCGAGTTCTCGAATACGGGTGAGAATATTCGAAATCTCCCCCAATCCTCCTTCAGCCACCTGAACCATTGATATTGCATCTTGGGCATTGCGGGAGGCTTGAGAAAAGCTTCGAATTTGACTGCGTAAATTTTCACTGATGGCGAGTCCTGCAGCATCGTCCGCGGCTTTAGTTATACGCGACCCAGACGATAGCTGAGCCATACTTTTGTTGATGGCGTTTTGAGAGTTGGTTAATGTCCTTTGGGCATTGATGGACGCTAAATTGGTAGTTATTCGCATTCCCATGATCTCCTCCTTTGTGGTTACGTGTTACCTGGGATGTTACCGTTTCTCCTTTCAACCCCATCATCGTCTGGGTCTGGCCCGACTTAAGAGCTAAGACTCGACTTACTACCAAAACTAGACCTT
>JANWYU010000084.1 GCA_025055135.1 Pseudobdellovibrionaceae bacterium
AATTACAGCAAAAGTAGTATGGACTGGCGCTGTAGGCTCAGGGGTTGAGTTTGTAACCCATCTTCAGAAAGATAAACGGATCGTTCAAGAGTTTATCGAGCATCTTAATGAGGAAAAAAATTCCAAGTACCGCACCCTAGAGATGATATTCAAAAAAGTAGGGTAATTTCATTAAAGCCCCCACGTGATAAAGGGCGCCTCTTCACTCTGTTAGTACGCCCTTCCCTTAATAAGATTGGTAACGTGATGGGAATAACGTAATTTACTCCCTCTTACTTCCCCAACATGTGAAGAATCACTTACTGGTTCACAACTCCCACGTTAGTTCGTTCCATAGCTGCCATCATTGCTTCTTGTTGCTTTCGTTTTTTCAGCATAATGAGGACGATTATTAGAATAATAATCAATACTGCAGCCGCCCCAATCAAAATTTGATCATTCATTCCCGAACTCTCGGTCTCAGGCTCCTCTATGATCGGGGGTTGCTGAGCCATGGTTGGAGCAGGTGGAGGCGGAGGAGGAGGTGGGGGTGGAGGAGGGGGAGCAACCGGTTCTACAGTGGCCTGCTGAGGAGCTGGAGTTTGCGTAGTATTGTTCATATCGAAACCTTGATTAGACGTTGTATCCATTGGAGGCGCCTCGGAAACAAGAGATGGCTGTTCGTTAGCTGGTGGTAAAACGGGCTCCGTTGTCGTTCCAGTGGGACTGTTCGGAAGGTCCGGTAAAGTCTGGGGCGATGATTGCGGGGGCATTCCAGCCAAAACTGGAGATTGTGGGGCCCCATCTACATCCGGCCAATAACTAATTTCCACCCCTTTGGGCAAATTGTGCTTGCTCTCCAACTGTAAATTAGTAGACCAAATTTCCTTCCAGGCATCATTAAAGCCCAAAAGCTCCTTGGCCTTTTCTCTTAGGGGAACATCCTTATCACTCACAAATGTCTTGGGTAACATCCCAATATCTTCATAATAAACTTTAATTACTTGCTCATCGTTAGGACGGTTGGGGCTGTTGTAATAAATTTTTGTGCCTACCTTAGGAACTGCCGCCACACCAGGATTCATCTTTTTTAGATTTTTTACCATCGACTTATCGTTATAAATTTTTTGAGCGATGGTTTTTAAAGTATCTTTCGGTCGAGTAATATAGACTGCATTAAGCAAAAATCCACCTCGTTTGAAAGGAACAGTTTCAATTTTCTTTAGGCTTGCAACCGGTTTTTCAGGCGCCGGCTTGGGTGCCTCTACAGTGGGCGGAGCAGGTTCTTCCATTGGAGGTGGAGTGGAAGCTGATCCCGGGTCATCACTTAGGGCAGTCTCACCCTGAGCCACAAATGGAGTTTGCTCTGAGGACGTCTGTTGATCCGCCGGTAAATCAACTGCAGAACTGGCCTCTCCTAATCCAGAAGCCTCTACGTTACCAAAACCAGAAGAAGTCTCATCAGTAACTGGCCCATCATCTACCTCCGCTAATTGTTCTTCAACAACATCGGAATCAACAACGACTTCCTCTTCTTCTGACTTCTTAGACGTGCAACCAATGGTGATTCCTAGTAAACAACCAAGCGCTAAAATAATTTTCCACTGACTCATAACCAACTTCCTTGTTGAGTAACTAATCATAGTGAATCACAGAATTGATTGAAAAAAAAGGCAATCTAGACTCTATTAAGGTCTAATTTTTCACCGCTAATAAAAACGCTCGAATTTTTAATTATAAAAAACAGGACTGTTATTCACCAAATGGTGCAAACCTTCCAGTAACACCCCAATTCCGGGTTGTGAGGCCTTGTTAAAGCGCGCGATGTTTATAATCTCTTGAACAGCCTTGGCCTCACTAACAATTTGAGACTGTACTAATTTTTTATTCCCCTGGGCTTCTTCATAATAGGCGTTATCCAAAAAAGTTAAATAATGATCAACTAAGCGAATGTAATACAGCCCCTCATCTCTAAGAAAGGACACTGATAGCATAGCCAGAAAAAAGGCCTGCAAGCGAGCCTCTTTAGATGACAACTCCCTAATTGACTGCCAAACCCTATCCGCCAAGACTTCTTCATTCCATTTATTTTGATAAAAATTATTTTTGGACAAAATTTCTTCCATCAATTTCTGAACCCCTGGCTCACGAGCCTTACCCCATTGCAGAGTCTTAAACCGAATCAAAGTTTGATGCATATTGGGCTTAATCCTCTGGATTTCACTTAGTGTTTGATAAATGAGTAAAAATTGATCAAAAGTTAAAAAAAATCGATTTGAAAAAAAATCATGAACATAGTTCAACAACGAAGACACATAAATATCTTCGTTTGCATAGGAACGCATTTGATGGCCATTAAAGTTAGCATTGTTGATTGCGGCAATTAGATTTGCGAGAAAATGTGACAGAGCCTCGTTGGTAACCTGTTCATTATTACGATGATTCAGATTAAGGTCATTGATCCAAGTATCAACTAGTTGTTTCGCACGGTGGGATCCAACCTCCTCTGCCTTTCTTGCAGAATGCGCCATTTCAGCAATTAGCGAATCAGGGCTCTTATCTATCTGATTCTTGTTTTCATTCTTATCGGAATTGTTTTGAAAAATGTTACCACAAAGGGGAGCGACAACCGAAAATGAATTGGAGCCATAAAGAACCAAAAGGGCAAAAACCAAACGAACAATCAAACGATTAGAGAACATACTTAATTTACCCTCACAATTAACACGTGAACTTCTTTTTTATCAAAAAGATCAAAAAGAATCATCTTGTAAAAGCAGAAGTTTATCAATGTACAAATATTACAAGTTATTACAAGTCCAGAAAAAATTTTTTATATTTCATATCAATTTTTTATTTCTGGGGGTAGCTTGAGACGATCCCCAATTTTGATACCATTTCTTTTGAACCACCCTCTATTCACTTCTAAAACAAATTGAGCCGGATGTTTACTTTCCCAGCGTGGGATTTGGGTTTGCATCTCGCTTGTTACCGGATCTAAATCACCTAATTCACGCAAAACGCCCTCTTTATCGAAAAAGCCCAAACTCAATGGTATAAAAGTATTTTTCATCCAAAAGGTTCTTCTCTGCTCATCAGGAAATATAAAAAGCATGCCTTGATGATCGGGCAAATGACGGCGATACATTAGGCCCCTTTCATGTTCTTCAGGAGTCCTAGCCAACTCCACCTTTAAAGATGCCTTACCTACGGTAATAGTAACTAATGCGCCAGCGGAGAGGGGGGCTAACCCCTTAGTTTTACCTGGCGGGGATGGTTGAGAACCTACTCCCAAATCACAAAAAACTAAATAATTTATCATCTGAGTAACACATAAAAGACACAAAATCCCAATTAATTTTTTATTCTGAATCTTTAGAACCAGACTCATTCAGTAACTCCCGTAAAACGCCAAAACGAATTCCCGAACGGGAAATTTTTAAAAACTGTAATCCAATCGTATTAAAAAATTCATCCAAAACTAACCCACCATGCAGTAACACATCAGCCCGACTCTCGGGAACACCAAAATTACGCACTAACTGGTGCGGACTGTGATGCATTAAAACGTCCATAACTTGGTTTAACTGTGATCGATCAAAAACAAAGCCCTCTGCCCTCTCTAAGTCAAATGAGTTACCAAAGTACAGACGCACCAATTCCACCGCCGTTCCTGCTACGGCTATAGCCAGCACAGATTGGCCCCTCCTTAAAGCTAGAGGCACAACAGAATCAAACTGCTCCCGAATATGCTGCCGTAAACCCAAAATATCTCGTCCCCACTGTTGATATAAGCGCACACACCCCAGGGGAAAAGAGTGCTTCCAGGTGATCTGCTCCCCTTGACCCAAAATAACTTCAGTTGACCCTCCCCCTACGTCAACAACCCAATGGGTTTCAGAAACGCTTTGAAAAAAATGGGCCCCACTGAAGGTGAGGTTCGCCTCCCGTTCTCCAGAAATAATCTCTACCGGAATACCCAATTTTCCGGCCAAACGTACGATCTCATGACCGTTACCCGCCTGTCGGGTAGCACTGGTTGCGACTCCTTTAACCCGGTCTACGCGATGTTGTTTGATCAACTCAGCAAACTCTTCCAAAACCCTCTGCGCTCGATTCAAGGCATCCAAGGAAAAATTGCCTTGAGAGTCCAGACCCGCCTGCAGTCGTACGTAACGAACCTCATCAAGAATTATGCAAGGCGGCCGGGCACCGGCAACTTGATCAATAATGGTAAGTAAAAAAGTATTGGAACCAATATCAATCGCTGCTAAGCGCACCTACTAAGACTCCAACTTCTTTTTCAGTAACTCATTCACCTTCTGTGGGTTAGCCTGACCTTTACAAGCCTTCATAATTTGTCCCACCAAAAACCCAAAGGATTTGGTTTTACCTGATCGATACTCCGCCACCGCATGAGAATGGTCCTTCAAAACAGCATCAATAATGCCCTCAATCACTTTTTCATCAGAAATTTGAACAAGGCCCTTTTCCTCCACAATCTGTTTGGGCCGCCGGCCGGTATCCCACATTTCGTTAATCAACGTTTTACCGATTTTTCCCGAAATGGTACCCGAATCAATCAATTGCACTAACTCCCCCAAACTTTCAGAGGAAATTGGACATTGATTAATATCTAACTTTTGATCATTCAGCAAGCGCATTAAATCAGTCATCATCCAATTAGAAACCGCCTTTGGGTTGCCACATACCACAACAGCACGCTCAAAATAGTCTGCAATTTCTTTTTCTTCGGTCAAAATTTCAGCATCGTAACTAGGTAACCCATATTGTTTTTGAAAGCGCTCAAACCGCTCTAGAGGCAACTCTGGTAACTGTTTCTTTAGGCCTTCTATGTAGGAACTACTGACCACTAGCGGTAACAAATCTGGATCGGGAAAGTAACGATAGTCATCAGCATCTTCCTTAATTCTCATGGAAAACGTCCTATTTTTATCAGGATCCCACAACCGTGTCTCCTGAACAATGGCCTGCCCACTATGCAACAGGGTCACCTGTCTCTCAAACTCGTACTCCAAAGCCTTCTCTACAAAGCGAAAGGAATTTATATTTTTAATTTCCACCTTGGTGCCCAGGCGGGTTTCCCCCTTCTTGCGCACACTAATATTACAATCGCAACGCATACTTCCTTCCTCTAGGTTACCATCACAAACGCCAATATACCTTAAAATTTGACGGAGGGACTTAGCATATTGGGCGGCTTCTCTTGGGCTACGCATGTCAGGAGCTGACACAACTTCTAAAAGAGGTATGCCACTACGGTTGAAATTGATTAAGGAGGCATCGCCTATATGGACTGATTTTCCGGCATCCTCTTCCAAATGAGCTCGAACAATTCGTACCTCCTTTTTAGCCCCATCTAATAAATAAATCACTCGACCATTTTCACATAAAGGTTCATCATATTGGGAAATCTGGTAACCTTTAGGCAAATCTGGGTAAAAATAGTTTTTCCGAGCAAATACACTACGCTCCCGAATAGTACAACCTAAAGCCAATCCTGTTTTAATAGCCAATTCCACTCCTAAACGGTTAGGAGTAGGGAGAGCTCCCGGCATGCCTACGCTCACTATTGAGGTGTGTGCATTATCCGCAGCCTCAAATTGAGTGGAATCTGCTGAAAACATTTTACTTTGAGTTTTAAGCTGAGCGTGAATTTCAAGACCAATGACACATTCATAATCTTGGTAACTCATTTTTAAATCTCCTATAAAACGCAAACGCCTTTTCAAGAGCAAAGCCACAATTAAATAACGATTGTTCATCGAATGGCTTGCCAATAAATTGTACTCCAATCGGTAACCCTTGAGAGCTCAATGTTACCGGAACCGAAATCCCACACAGACCAGCCAAATTAACAGACACCGTGCAAATATCATTTAAGTACATTTGTAAGGGATCATGCAGCCGCTCCCCTAGGCGAAAAGCCGGAGTTGTAGAAACGGGAGATAGAATAACATCACACTGTTGAAAGGCCTTTAAAAAATCATCCCGTAAAAGCCGACGAACCTGGGATGCCTTTTTGTAATAAGCGTCATAGTAACCTGCACTTAAACAATAGGTACCCAGCATAATGCGCGATTTAACCTCAGCTCCAAATCCTTCTGAGCGATTTCTCGAATAAAATCTTTCTAAGGTAACCCCACTAAAATGATCAAATTGGGCCCGATGCCCATAGCGAACACCATCGTAACGAGCAAGATTACTAGAGGCTTCGCTTGAGGCAATAAGGTAATAAACGCTCACTCCATGTTTAACTAAAGGTAGAGAGATGGGCACTAAGCTAGCTCCCTCTTTGCGCAAAAAGGCCTCCACTTCCTCAAGAGCCCGCGCCACATCAATATTGAGAGAGCTTTTGTCCATAAATTCCTGCAACACCCCTACCCTTAACCCACGCACATTAGGGTTGAGATTGTTACTCCACGAAGGGACTTTCTCACTACTCGTCGTCTGATCCTTAATGTCTAATCCACTGATCACTTCTAAAATACGTGCGGCATCTTCTACCGTCTTGGTCATGGGACCAGCCTGATCCAGACTCGAAGCAAAAGCCACAATGCCAAACCGAGAAACCCGCCCATAAGTGGGTTTAATCCCCACAATGCCACAAAAGTGGGCTGGTTGACGAATGGAGCCTCCTGTGTCCGTTCCTAAAGCGGCGGGACACATGCTGGCTGCCACCGCCGCCGCCGACCCACCACTAGAACCACCAGGAACGTACTCTAAATGCCACGGATTACGGCACTGGCCAAAGTAAGATGTTTCCGTAGAAGAGCCCATGGCAAACTCATCCTGATTTAGCTTCCCCAGTATTAAGGCTCCAGCCTGTTTTAACCTACTAACCACCGTCGCGTCATAGGGGGGAACAAATTGAGCAAGCATGCGGCTAGCAGCCGTCGTGCGCAATCCTTTGGTACAAAACATATCCTTAATTCCCAAAGGAACTCCCCACAGAGGTTGTTTCTCCCACTGTTCTTGGTTTGGTAACTGATCGTCCATTTTTTGTGCCTGATCCAAAACGGCATCGTTAACTGTAATAAAGGCATTTATTGATGGATTCAAACGGGTAGCCCGCTCTAAATAAAACTGGGTAACTTCACTTACCTTTACTACTCTTTCTTTAATTAACCGAATCACATCACTTAGGGTTGTCCCAGTATCTAACATACGATACGCTCCTCATTTTGAACCGGTTTCATTTTTTCATATTTTTTATTTTTTTTATTTTTTTATTTCTTACATTTTTTAAATCACAGGTGGTACTTTAAAAAGATTACCCTGGCGACTCGGAGCATTTTGCATGACTTCATCAACCGAAATGTCCCCTTCCACCACATCCTCACGGAAGCGATATTCAATATCCACCGGGGTTACCAACGGAATTACCCCTTCCGTGTTTACCTGGGAAATGGCCTCAAAATGTTGCAGCACTAATGTTAACTTGTTAGTAATGGCATTCAATTCCGATTCGGATAATTCAAGGCGGGCCAAATGAGCTACCTTTTTAACAATTTCGCGATCCAAAGTCTCCTCCTACAAAAATCAAAAATTACTGAATCGGTTTTGCCACACTCTTCCCACAAGTAGCAAGGGACAATCCAGCATGACCTTATTTGACCTCAGATTAAAATTAGCAAACAATAAAATCATGTTCCCTAATCCCATGAGGCATATGAGTAGCCACCTTTTGCCCTCCCGGTTTTTAGTGATTTACGCCAAAATACCAAGAGCGTTAATCATTTTTCTGTACTGTGCTTTATTCTCTTCTGTCCAAAGGGCAACGGGCGATGATACTGCTACTAATACTAGTGAGGGAATCAACAATAGCCGTTTATTTGGTTATGTGGAACTAGCCAACAATATTTTAGAGGACGGTTACTCACAAACTAATCATTCTTTTGGAGTGATTTCAGAAGTTGGTTTTTTAAAGGAGCAGTTTCGGGCAGGGATACGCGGCAATAATGTTTTCTTCCCTAATGAGGCCAGTCATCTTACTTTGCAACCCTACTTAGGCATCATTGCTCACTTTGACGAACAAACCAAAATTTTTGTCGAATACGAACACCGCATGTATTACAGTGAATCCCGTCGAAATGCAGGAAAAGTAACCGTGGGGTTTGATATGAATGACTATTCCTTTCGCCATCAATCCTTAGATAATTGGTGGGGGTTACATATTCCAAAATCACGATTTGCTGCTCACTACCGAGCCCGTTGGAACTTCAGTAACCTTTATTCAGATTTTGTTGTTGGATATAATGCGGTTGGAGAGGTTAACACCCCCAATTTTTTTGACTTTGCCGTTAACGTGAATAAAAAAAGCGGAAATATTCGTTACTTTTTTGAAGTGGTTGGCCTCTCCCAAGTTGTCCCGTATATTGCCAATAGCAGTCCGCTCTCGTATCGAGTTGGGGCGGCAGTACGCTTTTAGGCTTTGTACAAAAAGGTTTAATTCTTATTGCTTTTGTTTTTATGACTACCACTGAGGTGCGAAGCCGTCGGTAGCAAGAAGGTTGATGCGCACCTGACCGCCATGGGTGTTGTTCCAGAAGCCGCCCAGGTAGATTCGACCGCCGTGGGATGTTATGGCCCGTACCAGGGGGGTAGCGGAGCCACGAAGAGAGGGATTAAAGGAAGTAATGGATTGGGTGGGAATATCAATGGCCAAAATGGATTGGCGGTTGTTTATTAAAAACTCCCCTCCCACATAAAGGGTTGATCCCATCTTGTGGAGGGAGTAGAGGGCGGTAATACCTTCACTAAGTCCAGCAAAGGGATCAAAGGTTGTGGCAAGTCCGGTAGTGGTGTCCAAGGCGGCAAGGCGGTATCGA
>JANWYU010000172.1 GCA_025055135.1 Pseudobdellovibrionaceae bacterium
CCAAAAGGCTCTGAAATCTAACACTTTTCAAAGTCCATGATCGGCCAACTGCACTAGCCTGGCTTTCCCCAATGGCAAAACAGAAACTGCACCCAACCCAACTTAAAAGAACCCACTTTTTGTATAGGACCCACTTTTTGTTACACACGATTCCAGTATTTCAAATGAACCAACCCGACCAAAGTATTTTTTTAAAGCTCTCGACTTTTGTTAAGATTGTTTTTGGCGCAAAAATAGGAATAGATAGGAATGGACCCTTATGCTGCTATTTTTTTCTCTTGTATTTTTTATTTCCAAAGCCTTAGGCGCTGCATCTTCCAATGTGAATGTGCTCCCATTTTTTCGCTCTCCGCAAAGTTCAATCCCTTCAGGATACACTACCTATGAAAACCTAAAGAAAAACTATATTAAAAGCATTGAGGTCCAAACAATTACTGCTGAAAAGGATGACAATTATTTTCAATTAAACAAAAACCAGTTTATTGATGAAATGGATTTAAGCCAAAAAGCAATTGATTTAAGTTCTTCGCGCTTGGTTACCATATTAAAATGCTCCAATACCTATTGCACTATTTTGGATCAGATCAATTTAGTAAATCGGCCGCGACAACAATTAATTCCTTGGTTTTTGGATAAAGGACGTATTGTTATGTGGAGAAACAGCCATTTTATCGAAGAAAAATCCAAACTTTCTCACATAGCAGAGCGAGGAACCTTTTACAATGTAATACACTTTCTCCAACAATATGCATATGTCATCGAATCCCAGCCCCCTTACAGGGTCGGTTATGTTCCAATCGTTGACGGCATTAGTAAACTCGATTTAGCCCAATACGTACTTTGCGGCAACAACTGGTTACCCGTGCAATACCACAACAAAGATGGTTTAAAAATAGCCAAATCCAATCTGGTTCTAAAGCCCCATGAAGTTGAGGCATTTCTCACTTACTCCGATAAAGGAATTTTAACGGAAGCTATAGATTCTCATCGAGTGCTACCCCGCTCTCATTTAAAAGTCCTCCACAATCAATCAAGCTCTTGGAAAATAAGTTTTTTAGAGCAACACGGAGAGGTCTATTGGCAAGAAAATGCAAAACCAACCAATATAGTTTTAGCCCAAGACCTTTTAAAAAACCCCATTTATAGCTACGCCTTAGCTCCAACCCCCCGGCAACTTCCTATTTTGGTCTCCAGTAACGGTATTTATTTATCCCATGATGGACTGTCGTTTTCGTTTCTGGAACAATTTCATTATCAAAACCTACCAGTAGCTATCGATCAAGATCTTAACCTGTACGTTGGTAACTATCGAGCCAAATATTCTCACAATCCTAAATTTGAACCCTTTTTCCACATCAGTCATCTCAAACATATATTGGGAAATCGGGACATTTTATCATTACAAATCAAAAACATTCTCATCACAGAGAAATTAATAAAACTTGATCTGCTTATTGATCATCACCACCAATTACGAGTGCAGGGTAGCCGCAAAGCCCCCCTTTGGAGTCCATGGTTTATGTTTTGACACTAATTCAATAGAAATAAAGATAAAATTTCCTTGCCAGATCTACTCAATTTGCAAAAATAAGTTTAGCAAGAAAACATTTTATCCTCAATGAAAGGAGCGGTCGCATGTTTCCATGGAGTCAAAAATATCCCGCCCAGGTAAGTCCCGAAATTGATGTGAATCGATATCAAAATCTCCCCGATCTATTGGAAGAGACCTTTCAAAAGTTTCATAATCTTGAGGCCTTTGAAAACATGGATCATACCCTAACCTTTCAGGAAATCGACCAGCTCTCTCAGAACTTTGCGGCCTTCCTTCAACAGGAGTTGGATTTGAATCCTGGGGACCGCATTGCCTTGCAAATGCCCAACCTACTCCAATATCCAATTGCCCTTTTCGGAGCACTACGTGCCGGTCTGGTCGTGGTGAACACCAATCCTCTGTATACTCCCCATGAAATGCGTCATCAGTTCAAAGACTCAGGGGCTAAGGCAATTGTGATCGCGGCCAATTTTGCAAAAAACCTCCAGGAAATCATTCATGAAACCCATATTGAATCAGTTATTGTTACCGAAATTGGGGACATGCTACCCTTTCCTAAGCGCTTCATTGTAAACCAAGTCATCAAACGGGTGAAAAAAATGGTCCCACCCTTTTCTATACCTCACGCTATTTCTTTCAACGAGGCGTTAGAGGCAGGACAGGAATATCCCTATGATAAACCCCACATCAAACCCGATGATAATGCCTTTCTACAATACACCGGGGGAACCACCGGCGTTTCTAAAGGGGCAGTGCTGACTCACCGAAACATTTTGGCTAATATGCTACAAATTGTGGAATGGATGCGTCCCAAGCTGTTGGAGGGCAAAGAGGTAGTCATAACGGCCCTACCTCTTTATCATATTTTTTCTTTAACAGTGAATTGTTTGGCCATTATGAATTATGGAGGAAAAAATATTTTGGTTACCAATCCTCGAGACATTCCTTCTTTTATTAAATTACTAAGGA
>JANWYU010000184.1 GCA_025055135.1 Pseudobdellovibrionaceae bacterium
ATTTAATAAACAAAAATTCAGAGTTAGTGTGCATCCAGCCCAATCTGTGGCTCAGTAACGGTGCGTTTTGTTGATGAGGTAACTTTAACCCTGTCGTCTGGTCATGGTGGAGCGGGGGCGGTTTCTTTCCGCCGAGAGGCCATGGTACCTCGAGGAGGTCCTGATGGCGGGGAAGGAGGCAGGGGTGGGCATGTTTACTTTGTTGTATCCCCTTCCTTAAACTCTTTAGTGCATTTTAGAGGGAAGAAGCACCTTAAGGCTGAAGATGGACGGCCAGGTTCGGGTCAAAACCGTACGGGAAGAGATGGATTGGATTTGAGGATCCACGTTCCCCTTGGCACCCAAGTACGGGATAAGGAGTCTGGGGCGGTCATATTTGATCTGTCGCAACCCGGAGAATACCTTTTTTTAAAAGGGGGACGCGGTGGGAAAGGTAACTTTTTTTTTCGCTCAAGTGTTAATCAGGCCCCAGAATACGCACAACCGGGTGAACCGGGTGAGACCCGTACCGTCATTTTGGAACTCAAACTGATTGCAGACGTCGGTATTATTGGGTTACCCAACGCTGGTAAGTCGACTCTCATCTCTCGTATTTCTGCGGCCAGACCTAAAATCGCCGATTATCCCTTTACTACTTTGACTCCTAATTTAGGGGTTGTGAAAATTGACGATTGGAACAGTTTCGTGGTGGCTGATATTCCGGGGCTCATTAAGGGAGCCAGTCGAGGGGCCGGTCTTGGCATTCAATTTTTAAAGCATGTGGAACGTACCAAATTTTTTTTACATCTGGTCAGTGTGTGGCAACCAGATGGTAGCACGCCAGAGCGGGCCTTTTTTGATATTCAAGAAGAGTTGGCCCAGTACGATCAACTAAATGCTGATAAGGAAGGTTTTTTTCCCCTTTCGGGTCGTCCGCAGCTAGTGGTTTTAAATAAAATTGATTTATGTGAGGAAGAGGAGTTGGTTCGTATAAAACAGAGGTTTCAGGAGATAGTAGGATATGAGCCCCTTGCCATTTCTGCTGTTACTGGCAAAAATATATCTCAATTGGTAGAGGAGTTGGCCCATCGAGTTTTCAATCAGGATAAGGGCTGAGTGGCATCTAAATCTAAAAGAGTAGGCAATGGCGGGTAACCAAAACGTTCTGTTAGAAACGAGAAAGAAGAGGAAGATATTATGAAAATCGGTATTTACGGTGGGTCGTTTAATCCGCCCCATTTGGGTCATGTGAATGCAGTACAATCCGTTTATAGAAAAATGGGATTAGATCGGATAATTATTGTCCCTACATTAATGAATCCGCTTAAAAAGTTACCCTCTTTTTCTTTAGCATCTCCTGATCATCGTTTAAAAATGGCGCAACTGGCCTTTGAAAATTTAGGCCCCTCTTTTTCAGTGGATGATGTAGAAATTAAGCGAGGTGGGATTAGTTATACCATTGATACTTTGAGGGATTTGAGGAAAAAATGGGGATCAGAACATGAATTCTTTTTGATCATTGGAGTTGATAATTTATCCAATTTTGATCAATGGCGTTTATGGGAAAAAATTTTAGAGGAAGTTGATTTAGTTATTACCAGCCGTCCTGGGTGGAGCCTGCCTCAGTCCATCGATGAGTTACCAGAGAGCATTCGTCCTTTGGTTCGTGATTTTCAATTTAACCAAGTTTTTTTGCATTCGGGACGAAAAATTTATTTTATCAGCCTTCGCGATGTTAATATTTCCTCTACCGAAATTCGGCGATCTTTTCAGATGGGTAAAAAACATAGTGCTGATCTGCCATTAGAGGTAGAGCGCTATATTGTGGAAAATGGATTGTATCCCCCTTTGTATGAGAAGGTTAAAAATGATGAGGAATTGTGTCGGGAAGTAGCTGTATGGATGGATGAACGCAAGGCAAGTAACATTAGGATCTTTGATTTAAGGGGGCAGGAGGCTATCTGTGACTTTGTCGTTATCGCCTCTGGTAGCTCCACTAAACACAGTTCAGCCATAGCGGAATTTGTGCAACAGCGAATTAAAGAAAAATATAATGTGTTACCTGGTGGAATTGAGGGAATGCAAGAAGGAAATTGGGTTATTTTAGATTATGGAAGTTTAGTTATCCATGTGTTTTTTGACTATGTACGCCGAGTGTATTCGCTTGAGGAGTTACTAAAAGGGGCAAAAGAAATCAGTTTATTAAAAGCTCAGTAACAGGATATTTGTGGTTAGGCGATATCGATTTCTATCGGTTAAATCAGCTCGTGAAGATTGGGTAACTTCTGGATATGCCGAATATGTTACCAAAATAAAAAGATGGAGGAATTGTGAGGTTACTCTTATTAAAACAATGAAGTATGGTCGGGATAAAGCGCTAGCAAAGTTAGAGTTGGAAGGGGAGGCTTTTTTAAAGGTCATATCGGATCGGGATGGAGTGATTCTATTCGATCAAAAAGGCGATACCTTGGATAGTGCGGAGTTTGCACAAATGTTAGAGAAGATGGAGAATGAGGGGGTTTATCGGGAATTGGTTTGGTTGGTAGGTGGGCCTTTTGGAGTTCATCCCGTGATTCGGCGACGGGCTCAGAAAATTATTAGTTTTGGACCAATGACCTTTAACCATCAACTGGCTTTTTTAATGGCCTTTGAGCAGGTTTATCGTGCTCTTACTATAATTTATGGATTTCCCTATCATAATGAATAAGGGAGGAGAGGAGGGTGAGGAAGATGAAATATCGATGGTTTTTCATGATTCGTGTGGCCTTTTTGGTTGTTGCTTTGATTTTGGTGATTAAAGGAATAAGGTTTTTAGAATCTGAAGAAGCCCACAATAGTTTATTTTTTCAATTTTTTGCTGTTCCTAAGGTTCCGTCTCCACGTCCTTTAGAGGAATTGCCGCCACCCGTGCGCGAGGTGCTTGAAGCAGAGGATAAGGGCCATCCAGCTCGGATCAATTCATCTAGAGAGCAGCAAAATTAAGTGGGATTTTTATCCATTGAAACCATTGAAAACCGTGGTGGGGGTGGGGAGGCTTCCAACGAACTAACGCGAAAGGGAAATGTCCCTCTATATTGCCAAGCACAGGGCCATCTGTTACAAAAAGTAGTGTCGTTTCTTTTTTGTTCAGGAGTAGCTCAGTCGGTAGAGCAAGCGGCTGTTAACCGCTGGGTCGGGGGTTCGAGCCCCTCCTCCTGAGCCATTTGTGGCCGCGGGTGCCTTTTTCTCATTCATAGTGGCGCGTGACCGGTACAAGCAAGAGGAACTAGGGAAATTATTTCAAAATCAATAAAAAATTCCTGAGGACATTTTAACTTTTTTAGTATACGCGGGATGTTTTGATTTGATTTTTGAGGAGGTTTTATGAATCGCCGACCCATGAATTTTTTTAGGTTACCTGTTCTATTTGTTTTTATCTTCATTTTCCAAGTAGCAACATTGGGAAGTCACCCGAGTGTCCTTGGATCTGAGTCTTCATCAGAGATTGCGCTAATTCATGGTAGTCAGCTATTTGATAATGCTTTTGATTTTAACGAGATTCGTCCCGAGGATTTTTTACCGGCGATTCAACAAGCCTATAAAATAGCCATAAAAGAAATAGAACGGATTGAAGATAATCCTGATGCTCCTACGTTTGAAAATACCGTTGAGGCAGTGGAATTATGTTGTAGCGAACTGGAACAAGCTAGTCAGCTATTTGCGAATTATTTGTCTGTAAACGGTTCTGAAGAGCTAGAACGGGTAGCACCAGAGGTTATTCAAATTTGGAATGATTATCAAACCCGTATTTTATTTTCGCAGAAACTTTTTTCACGAATTGAGCACGTTTGGCAGAAAAGAAATGAACTTAATTTAAATCGAGAAAAATACCTACTTTTAGAAAGAGCTTATAAAAACTTGAGGACTCTTGGTGTCAATCTTCCACAAGATCAACAAGATCAGGTGCGTTTACTAATGAGCAGGGAGCAAGAGCTTTCCTTCAAATTTGCAGAAAATGTTCTTAAATCCGAAACGCACACTAACTTTGAGATAACAAATCCGGATGATTTGAAAGGGTTACCTAGCGATGTTATAGCTTATGGGAAACAAAGAGCAGTGGAGGAAGGGCGACCAGACTCATGGATTTTCTCGGTAGCTCCCCATATCTTCTTGGCCTGGTCTAATTATGGAGAGAGCCGCTATTGGCGGGAACAATTTTGGAGAGGCCGGCGTATGTTGGGGGGGATTGCTCCATGGGATAATACGCCCATTGTTCTGGAATTAGTACGTAATAGGGCCCAACGTGCTCGATTATTGGGCTTTTCTAATTTTGCCGAGTTGACTTTGCAAGATAAGATGTTGCGCTCACCGCAGTTGGTTAGCAATTTTTTGAATGATTTGTACCAAGCGGTAAAAGCCAAGGCAAAAGAGGAATTCATGGAATTAAAGGGCCTTGCCGAAAGGGAAGATGGATTGTTTGAACTACGTGACTGGGACATCCACTATTATACTCAAAAGCTTAAAGTAAAGAAATTTAATGTAAGTCGTGAGCAATTTCGTCCCTATTTTGAGCTGAACGGAACTGTCAGGAGAACTTTGGAAATGTTGGGAAGTTGGTTTCAAATTCAATTTATTCCCCGCGATGACCTACCCGTTTACCATCCAGATGTGCGTGTTTATGAAGTAAGAGATGAACGATCAAAAGAATATTTAGGGTTATTGTATTTAGATCTCATCTATCGTCCAAACAAAAAAGGTGGCGCTCGTATGGCAGTTTTGCGTTTACCAGGACAAACAAAAAGTGGTGCCCCAAAGAGACCTCATGTTTTGGTGGTGGATGAGATCATGCCTCCATCGAATGAGACTCCATCTCTGCTTTCTATTGGTGAAGTTAAAACATTCTTCCATGAAATGGGTCATGCCTTACACGCTTTGTTTTCTCAGGTAACCTATAAATCGATGTCTAGTAGTAACGTTGCAAGGGACTTTATTGAATTTCCATCGCAACTTTTAGAAAACTGGGTAGATCAGAAACAAGTTTTGCTCCAGTTAGGGCGTCATTATCAACATGGTTCCCAGATTCCAGAGGAGCTGGTCGATCGGTGGTTGGCAAGTAATAAGTTCAATGTATCCTCTGAAACTTTTTTCACTCTGGCTCTTTCTGAACTCGATATGAATTTCCACACACTAAGCGTGGAATCGGCTATGTCCTTAGAGAAAATAGAGCCTATTGAGATAGGAGTTATGAAAAACTATCGTTTTATAGAGAGTGAATATTTTGGATCTATAGCCAAATCCTTGGGCCATTTGTTTGCGGGGGGATATGCCGCTGGTTACTATTCTTATCTTTGGTCTAATGTTCTTGAGGCAGATGCCTTTGAATTTTTTAAGGAAAATGGGATTTATAATCGGGCTATGTTTGATCGATTTCGTGAAAAAGTATTGGCCAAAGGTGCTTTGGAAGATCCTTTGGAATTATATCGTGACTTTCGTGGAAGGCCTCCCAAAGTTGATGCCTTTCTTAAGCGTTTGGAGGGTGATTGATGTTTAGCTTGTAGTGTAACCAATGTTATGTTACCCATCGCGATACGATTACAAAGCTTTATCCTTACCACCCCAGGTACGAGACGCCTTTAATATCATTCACAGCGACCATTCTTAGCTTCGGATAACACGCTTAATATGCTTCGGTAGGACGAACCTTTTGTATTAAAAGGTTGGTTTATAATTGATTATTTTTTTTTTTTTTTTTTTTT
>JANWYU010000220.1 GCA_025055135.1 Pseudobdellovibrionaceae bacterium
AAATACCACTCTTGATATCTTTGAAATCTAACCTGCGCCCTCACAGGGCGAGGGACACTGGCTGGTAGGCAGTTTGACTGGGGCGGTCGCCTCCTAAAAGGTAACGGAGGCGCGCAATGGTACCCTCAGCCTGATTGGAAACCAGGCGTCGAGTGCATTGGCATAAGGGTGCTTAACTGTGAGACCTACAAGTCGAACAGGTGCGAAAGCAGGCCAAAGTGATCCGGTGGTCCCGTGTGGAAGGGCCATCGCTCAACGGATAAAAGGTACTCCGGGGATAACAGGCTTATTCCGCCCAAGAGTCCATATCGACGGCGGAGTTTGGCACCTCGATGTCGGCTCATCACATCCTGGGGCTGGAGCAGGTCCCAAGGGTTTGGCTGTCCGCCAATTAAAGTGGTACGCGAGCTGGGTTCAGAACGTCGTGAGACAGTTCGGTCCTTATCTTCTGTGGGCGTAGGAAAACTGAGCAGATCTGTCCCTAGTACGAGAGGACCGGGATGGACGAACCTCTGGTGTTCCTGTTGTCGCGCCAGCGGCAGCGCAGGGTAGCTATGTTCGGAATGGATAACCGCTGAAAGCATCTAAGTGGGAAGCCAACTGCAAGATGAGTTTTCCCTGGGTGGTAACACCCCTAAAGACCCCTCGGAGACTACGAGGTTGATAGGCAAGAAGTGTAAGCATAGCAATATGTTGAGCTGACTTGTACTAATAGGTCGTGAGGCTTTATTTTAATGAGGTTTGTGTTGCTTACTAATCTATTCTCAATTGTGTTGTTTCGTTTTGCTGGTGTCTACAGCGGTGAGGATACACCTGATCCCATCCCGAACTCAGAAGTTAAGCTCACCAGCGGTGATGGTACTGCACGGGAGACCGTGTGGAAGAGTAGCACGATGCCAGCGTTTGTTTGAACCCACAGAGGCATTCTCTGTGGGTTTTTTTTTATCTTAACGTCCGGTAATGGTCCCATGATCGGTGTCAAATTGATTTATTAGTTGGCATGTTACTTGCTTGGATTGTGTCACTCATTTTGTTTCCCGCATTGGTGAAGAGAAAGGAGGAAGAGTGAATCCCAGTAACATCTTAAAAAAGGCGCCTATGGAGTTTTTTAATGATAAACGTTTAAAAATAATTACAGCAACAATAAAAACGCTTTTGGTTTGGATGTTTTTTATTATGACAGGTGTTGTTTTAATTGGATGTCATCGTTTTGTGGTAAAGAAAAAATCTTCTGAGCTGACATCCTCTAATGGTGTTGCACAGGTTCATCATGTCTCAAAAGCTGGGACTATTCCAACCCCATTTATGATTAATGTTAATGAGGAGTTTGTGGCTGAGATGCAGTTCCCACCAGATGCTAACGCCCAGTTTTTACTAAAAAAAAGTTCTACAAACAAAGTATTTGGCTCCTCATTGGTTTCCATATTTGTTGAAAGCCAACAAGCTTGGTTACCCTTTATGCAGGTTAACTGGCGTCCGGACTCAGAACCATTGGTGTTTTCGTGTGCTAGTGGTAAGAAGTACTTATTAAACGTTCACTTTCTGCAGTCTTCTCCAAAAGGGTGGTCAGTAACCTTCGACTGCCCACAAACTTTTAATTTAGATAATAAGGAAGGGTTTTTAGATTTTCAAAATACTTTAAGTCACGCAAAAGGTTCCCCCACCATTGGTTATTTGATTCTTAGAAGGGGAAAAAGTTACCGATTCACTGTTCCTCGTTCTGTTACCATTAATATTGGTGGAATTATCGTATTAGATGATATTGGTCAAAATCTGCCTTCCCAAATTCGTTTTGCTGTAGATCCGAGTAATGAGTTGATTAAGAAGATCATGAGTCTTGGAATTAAAAAACAGGCAGATCGATGGTTGACGTATCCGATAGATCGCGATTTATTAATAGCAGAAATTTACCGAAGATTTATCGATCCCTACGGCTCTGAGACTATGGAAGAGATTCGGCGAAAACATGTCCCCGAAGTTGTGGTTACTTTAAATCATTTGTATGGAGGTAGCGTTAGTTTTATTAGTGAGGTAAGTCGGGGTCCAGCTGGTTTGTCTGGTGATCAATTGGCACCAGATTTCTTTCGATCGAAAATTATGGTTGACGCTCCCAACGGTAAGGATGGGGGAATTGCCTATATATTTTTTGTTTTAGACACTCAGACCTGTGTGAAAATTAGCGATAAAATAGATGGTGATAATGGGCATAACGGGGTTTATCCGGGAATTTCTGGGTCAGATGGTTTTGATCCCATACCAGGACCCACCTTAGCAGTGTTTTTAACGGAAAAGAGTAATATTTTGGATCAAAATAGGAATTTGGTTATGGTCATGAGTTCTCCCGTTGTTGAACCAGCACCAGGTGGGTCGGGAACGCGAGGACAAAACGGTGGAAAAGGGGGGAAGCCGGCTACAGTAAATTGTGGTTCAGCAGTGGGTAATAGGGGTAAAGATGGCCATCCTGCTCCGCGGGGTCTTGATGGAAGGCCAAGTTCGGTAACATATGATTGTCCGCACTTACTTGTAACTGATGACATGCCTTCTCAGGTTTTTGTGGTGTCGGGAGCACAATGTGAACAACGTGACTTGCGTAGAATTAATTTTGATGAGTTTAAGAAAAGTAGATTGAAGGCTTTATCGAATTGGATTCAAATTAGTAGGTAAAGTTGCTTTGGGGTAGAGGGTCCGTATAGTGCCTTCTACCCCAATCAGTTGTTAGGTGTTTTTGCTTCGTTTTCTTTTTAAGCGTAATGTTCTACAAAAGGATCAAGTAGACTCAGGGTTTCAATGATGCCATTTCTATGCCTACCATAGAATTGAAACCAATTATTGGTGTGGTGTCGTAATATCAAACGATTTCCTAAAATCACGTGAATTTCCCACTCCGTGGGATTTAATCCGAAAAGTCGTAGCTGTTCTTTTAAGGAGCTTGATAGAGCATGTGAGCTTGTGCACTTTGGTTTTTGATTCATTCTGGTCCTCCCTTCTTCTCTTCACCTTCCTTTAGAGAGAGCTGATTACAAGAGAGTGTCATTTTAAAAAGAAAATAAGTTTGAATAGAGGAGGAGTACGAAGTTCGGACATTTTTGATGGATCACCTGAAGGCTTAAATGAAGTGTGGGTTAATTTCTTTAAGACGAACCTGAATGACTTGTGGGATAGTCAGGCTGATTTGATGGATGGGCTTGAACCACCCATGTTTCATTGCTTAGAGAAGCTTCAATGGATTGGAGTAGCATTAAGTCCGAAAAATCAACGTCAAATCGGCGAGCAGAAAACAGGTGTGGCATTAAAAAGCAGTCAGCCAGAGTAATTGTATTTCCAACTGAGAATTTTTTACTTCCGTTTTGTTTTATCAATGCTTCAAGGGCTTCTAAGGTGGATCTTAGCCAATGATGAAGCCATAATTTTTTTCCATGCTCGTCCACGTTTAATTTTTTGGTTAAAAATTCAAGAGTTGATAGGTTTTGAAGAGGTTGTGCACAATTAATAAACTCGCAAAATTCGATCACTTTTGCTCTTAAGGTAGGATTTTGGGGAAGGAGAGGAGGGTTGGGATATTTCTCCTCTAAAAACAAGGCAATCGCCATTGATTGAGTTAGGTAAACATCCGAAGTAACAAGACATGGCACTTGACCTAAAGGACTTAATTGGCGGAAGCTGGGTTGATCCTGTTCTCGTTTCAGGAGATTGATAGGGATATATTGGTAACTAATGTTTTTGTAAGCGAGTATCAATCGTACTCGGTAAGAAGAACTGGATCGATAATAATTATAAAGAATCATGACCGCACCTTATCGTTCCTTTCATGAAAAGAAACATATTTTACTCGGCTTTGGTCGAGATTTTAACTCAATAAGAATGTTACGGGCAAACTGATGCACTATCCTAATTTAATGAAGAATGGGGGTTTATTGTGCTCTTTGGGTTCGAGAGGTTTCACACTGCTAAGGGATACCAACGGCCAAAACGGCTACTATGGTTTTTAACTGTTTCTCTATGCTTTTTGTATTCCACAGCTACTTATGCCTTTATTGCTGAGATTACCCTTAACTACAACTATCTTCGTAGGACTTTTGACTCTTTAAACTGGTTTGCCAATCAGGCAGTATCGGCAGGAGTTTCCTTCTACGTGTTTCAAAGTATTGCATTTGAACTATCCTATACCCAAGGACTATTTATTAGAAAAGAGATCGAAAATGCTCTCAACAATTCGACTGCCCAAAGAACATCAAGTCAAAAGACAGATAGTTATGAGGTAAGTATGATCTTTTTATTCGGAGACCGTCGGGCTGCTTGGCAACCTTTTATCCGATTAGGGGCAGCCTATATTCAACGACAGCAACAGGTACAGATTGATAATGATATCCCCTTTTCCGTTGAGCCGAGTGATGCGATAGCACCTGCGGCAGGAGCGGGTTTTCGATTAGTATTAAGTGAAAAATTTAATCTTAGGGTTGGGGTTGATGCGGTTCAAACCCCCATAGGAAATCATGCATTTGTGTATGATTTGTCGGGTCGTGTAGGATTTTCTTTTGTATTGTACTGAAAATCGGTTAACAGTGAGTGCGCGAGATTTAACGAAGAGCGAAAGGTGATGTTTAAGCCGATAGTTATCGTTAGTACCATCTTAGGGATTAGTGGATGCTACTATTTAAAAAATTCCTATTATCATGGGAAGATACTGTTTCAAGCAAAGAACATTGAAAAATGGTTAAATGATCCTTCTTTGACGGAAAGGGAAAGAAAAAAAATTCTTTTAGCTAAAGATGTATTGGATTTTGTAGAGCAACAGTTGGGTCTTAAAACTCATGGCAACTATAGAAATTACGTTCGGCTTGATCGTCGACATGTCTCATACCTGTTAACCGCCGCTCCCAAGTGGAAACTTGAGGCAAAGAAATGGTGGTATCTTGTTGTGGGTGAGTTACCATATCGTGGATATGTTTTTGAGAGCGAGGCGCTGTCCGAGGCTCATGAGCTCGAACAAAAGGGATATGATACTTTTGTTAGGGGGGTTACTGCCTATAGCACATTAGGCTGGTTTAAAGATCCCATACTTTCTACAATGTTAGACTATAGTGACGAGGATTTTGTTGAATTGATTATTCATGAATTAATTCATGCGAATGTGTTTGTTGAAGGTTATGGAGATTTTAACGAACAATTAGCTTCTTTTTTAGGAAATTGGGGCGCTATTTTATTTTATGAATCTCATCCTTCCTTAGACTTATCTGTGAAAGAACAGGCAATCAAAGAACTGAGAAATTCTTTAGAGGAAAAAATTCAGTTTGCACTATTTTTGAAAGAACAAGGGCCTTTATTGGAACGATGGTATGAAGATCGAGTGCGTTACTTTTTTCCACAAAAAATCGATTTGTCGTCAGAAGCTTGGAAGACCTTTATTGTGGAAAGGGGAAGAAAGTTGTTGGAGATAGCTCAAGAGTGTGAAAAAAGAAAACTCAAGTACTGTCGTTATATTAGCAATAATGCGCAAATTCTTGCCTTTGCTACTTATTATGAGGGCGTTCCTCATTTGCAGAAATTGGCTCTTAAAGGGTCCTTCAGTTTTAGGGATTTTTTTACATTCGTTAAAAATATGGTTGATTCTGGTAACATAAACACAATAATTGAAGAATTCTGACTATACAGCAATCCAACCGTAGCAAAGATTGGTAAATTTCGTGTTAATTTTGAAATCATATTAATTAAAATCCTATTAATTTTAAATATCTACAGGAAAAATAAAACATAAATAGGTAATTTTTTTATTACTCGCCCAGAGAAAGGGCTGATTTGGGTACAGGAAGAATCAATGATTGATTTTTGGCATGAAGTTCATATCTTCTATTGATTAGGGTAAAAATGTTTTCCTCTGACACCCCAATCGGCTCTCCATTGAACTTTACGCTTAAACCCTCTAGGCTTTTATTGGGATTACGTCCTGAATGAGCAGGGCCTCTTACTTTCTGACCCTGTTGAGATGAAGAAGGATCCTCTGTGGAGCCTGGCAGTGGTGTATAAGGCATTGAAAATGCGGTGCTATTAAGAAAAGAGTCGCCGTCTTCTTTATCCAAGCCCAAGCTAGTTTTACTTATCCCCTCTTTATCCAATTTTTCTTTTGCTTCGTTAAAAGTCTTCTCCAAAAGTGGTCCCATGTGTTCCATGCTAGTGGCAGGAAGTCCCATCGCTGCTAAGTCATTTGGAGACAAATTATTAAGATCGGCTCTTTTTCCATTGGGAGCGGTCATTTCGTTTTTTTCGATGTCGACACAGTACTTTGTTTGCCTGCAGACTTTATCTAAGTCACGCTTTATTTCTGTTGAGCCCTCACTCAAGATACGTAGCGTTTTCTTCATATCATTCCCCATCTCTTCATTTTTTTTATCATCTGTTAAATTGAAGCGATTCGACACATCAAGGGCTGATTGATATGACTGTGCTGCCGCTTTTGCACTATTTTTTGACGTTTGGAAACTAAGTCCCGCTCCTAGTGCCCAAAGGGGTACCTGCGAGCAGCACCCTTTAGGACAACTCATTGCACACTGAACAGCCCGTGCAGCTGATAAAGTTCCAGCCACCATGCCTAGTAGGGCCAAGTTATTCTGAGCATTTTGTGAACGTCGTGCTGACTCCTCCATGTTGGTGGAGTTGGGTTTTTTTTGGTTGGAGTCGAGTGTCTCTTTTTTAGGATCGCCGTTACTAGTAGTTGATGGAAGGCGAATAGTTGAGTAATGAACGGCGCGATTGGCCGAGGCAATCTCTTGCCCGAGTAACAATCCTGTAACCATTACTGTAAATATTGTAGTGGGCTTAATCAATAATGCTCGATTAATGGATAATTTAATGGATAATAAAGAGGCGCTGAAGTGAGATAATTGTGACCATTTGCTCATCGATTAGAGCCCCCCAATCTTGCATCACATTTGTTTTATCCGACTCATCGGAAATATCGGATCCGCTATTTTAATGTTAACAGAGATAGAAAACAAAGTGTTTACAAAACTGTTGAATGTCTCGTTTTGAGAAAGGAGTGTTTAAAACAATTATATGCCATGTGAATATGGCATAAATTTTAATTTGAAAACAGCTATAAAAGGTCGTGGAGCCGTTGATTTCTTTCCTATTTTTGCGATTCTTAATTTTAGAACACCAAATTGATGGTTCGGAAAAGGTCGGAGAAAGTTAAAATAGTAAGTAGAATATGCTTTTGAATAATTTAATTAAAAAATTAATTAGAACTAAAAATTGGTACTGTCGGTTCTTGGGATACCTCAGATGTCCTTTATTATTTTTTTTCTTTATTCCCATTAAAGGGGCGTTTGGATCTCATGAGGCATATGTTACCACCATTGTTCAGGATGGTTCATCCAGGTTACTATTGGAGCAAAGAAAAAGGCTGTTAGAAAATTTGGGAGGGTATTTTAAGCGAAATGATTTTCCCCATCGTTTAAGTGAATCAGTATTTAATGATGAAGGATGGGGTAACTTAAGTATCAGATACACACTTGACTCTGATTTACAAGAGCGCGCTGAGCGAATATTGAAAAGTTACCGTCCTGATATAGGGGTGGTCGTTATGATGGACGCACTGAGTGGGGATATTTTGGCGATGGCTAGCTATCAAAGAGAAGTGGGAGAACCTGCTACAACTGTCTTAAAAAAATTATCCGGTCCGGTGAATTGGGTATTAGACTCTATTCTACCTGCAGCGAGTTTGTTTAAAATTGTTACCGCGAGCGCAGCTATCGAGAAGGCGGGATTCAGTGAAAGGGATATTGTTACTTTTTCCGGAGGAAATTATACCCTCTATCGCCGAAATCTTTTGGCCCCGTCATCTCAAATGGGAATGCGTCGAGCCACCTTGCGTGATGCTTTTGCATTGTCCTATAACACACCATTTGGTCGTCTGGCCATCTATAATCTGCAACCTGAAGATTTGTTGGAATACTCAAAAAAATTTGGGTTTAACAGCAAAATAGTATGCGAGTTGCCGTTTGACATGGGCGAAACCATAATTCCTCTTGAGAAGGGCTTTGCCTTAGCAGAAATTAGTTCGGGATTTAATCGTATCACCAAAATAAGCCCAATACACGCGGCTATGATCGCTGCTTCAATCGCCAATGATGGTAAAATGATTCTGCCCAATTTAGTGAAGGATATTTTTGATAGCGAAGGAAATAGAATTTATTCACGGGATACAATAACTCTTGGAGAGGTTGTTGGTTTTGATGCCGCTCAAAAGCTAAAAAGTCTGATGCAGGCGACTATCGAAAGAGGCACCTCGCGAAAGGCGTTTCGACGTATTTATCATTGGTTTAAATTATCGGGAATTGAAGTTGGAGGCAAAACGGGATCAATTACTGCTGAGGCACCTCTAGGAAAGGTGGATTGGTTTGTCGGATTTGGGCTTAAAAACGATACTAGCCAGAGGATAGCGATAGCTGCTGTTACCCTCCATAAAGATCGATGGCATGTGAAGCCCTCTGATTTAGCGCGAGAGATGTTAAGTTTTTATTTTTATGGTAATGCTCATCCCAGAAGATATTTAATTCGAAAATTGGTTACAAGACAGTAGTCACATTAAATTAGCTTTTATTATTTTATTATTTTGTATGATTGTATGATGATGTTAACGTTTCATTTTTTTATTCTCCAATTTGAGTTTAGCGGTTTCTAGTTTAATTTTTTCCGTTTCAATATCCATTTGTACTTTCTGAACTTCAAATTGTTTTTTTTCCATTTTATTACGGTAATCTCCCACTTGTGCCTCAATTTTTTGTCGTTCTTTTCTAATTCTTTCTAACTCTTGATATAATTTATTATGTTGACTTTCTAATTCATTAATTTGTTTTTTGATTGTATCCAATTCACTTTGTCCCTCTTTAATACGGTTTTGATTTTGCAGAATTTCTTGATGCAATTGTGCGTTTTTCTTTTCTAGTTCCAGCCCCTTCTCTCGCATCTCTTTTTTTGCTTTTTCCACAGATCTTGTGGTTTCAACGAGTTGTTTGTGCGATTCTTTAACATTTTTTTCGAGCTCACGGTGCGAGTTTTGGATCGATTTTAATTCCTCTTCTAACCGTTTTTTAGTATCTTGCAGGTTTTTTTCTTCAAGCCGATTAGCCTCTATCTGCTTGATCAATTCTGCTGAACTCATTTCCAACTGTTTTTTTTCTTCATCGAATTTCTTTTCGATTTGTTTGATTTGATTTTTTATTTTTTCCGTTTCCAATTTTGCCCGCTCTAACTCGATCCGTGTTTTTGACAATTGCACTTGTTGTTGTTCCATTTCTTTTGAAAGGCGCGTTTGTTCCTCTTGTAATTTTTTTGCCTTATTCTGTTCTTCCTCTAATAAACTAATGATCCTCTTTTCCTCTTGGGTAACTGATTGTAGACGCGCTTCCATTTCATTAAGCTTATTTTTGTGTACCTTCTTTTTTTCATCCAAAGCAGCCAATTGGGTTTCCATCGATTGTAATTTTTCTTGAGTTAATTTAATTTGTTTTTGTAGGCGTTCTACTTCCAGATCAATTTTAATTGCTTCTTGCTCCAAAATGGCTTTTTGTTTTTTAAGTTCAGCTTCTTTTATTTTTAGTTCACGTTCCTTTTGCTCTAGATCTGCTTGAACAAGGTGTAATTGAGCTTTACGCTGTTCGACCGCCTTCTGTTGCTCGACAACGCTTAATTGGAGATTTTCGACTTCCGATTCTAAGAGGTCTTGGTCTATTCCCCAACCAAGATTAGTGGACAAGGCCCAGGCCATTATCATTAATGATTTTACTAATTGGTGATTCATACCCAAATTCCTCCATTTTTTATCCTTAGTTTAAGGAAGAATCTCTCAATATATGGTATCTCATCCTATAAAAACATCAATGACCTAAAGCAGATGACGGCCAATGTGGTTTTGAATTTTGTCCAGAAAAAAACGCAAATTGTGTTACCCATATGATGTGCGAATTGATTGATTATTTGCTAAATTATTGTTAAACAAAAAGTCGATTTGGTCGCGTAGCTCAGTTGGATAGAGCAACTGCCTTCTAAGCAGTAGGTCGCACGTTCGAGTCGTGCCGCGATCACCATAACCTTCAAAAATCAATCGCCATGAATGCATAGTGTTATTTTCATTTTCTTGACATCTGTCTGTTATTTGAAGTAGAGCTCCGGCCAATATCATTTTGTTTTTGCTTTCCTAGGGGGGTAGAGATGAATCATTGGAAATTGCTAAATCTAAGGTCGTTAGAGGGTATTGGGTTCTTACAAAAAAGAAGACGTTTGAGCCGGCCTTTTGTTTTCTTTTGCTTACCTTATTTGGTGGTTGGACTGTTGATTGCGAGTTATGGAAAGGTTTGGGCTTCACAAAAGAGAGGGAAGAGAAACCCCGAGGAACAT
>JANWYU010000001.1 GCA_025055135.1 Pseudobdellovibrionaceae bacterium
CACATTGTGTCCGGTAAGATTAGCTTTATTCAGTGTCTTATTTCTTAGATGATCGCGAAATTGATCCAAAATTTCCTCATATTCTGTTTTGAGCTTGTCTAGCGCAAAGGAAATCTGGGAATCAACGTTCTGCTGCCAATAAACATCAACAGGTTGGCCTTTAAGTAAGGATGGGTCGAAATTCTTTACCAAGTAGATGATAGGGTTACCTTTATTTTCTGATCCCAGAAAGAGATTTTGATAATTTGGCTTTTTTTGGTTTGCTTTTGATTCAGCGGCAAATAACGGATCTGGTTTTAACTCAAATCGCTCATTGGGCCAAATTCTCGGAGGATTAAAGGACATGGAAAAGCCGGAGGAACCATTAGTGATCAGATTGGTTGTTCCCTTTTCGGGATATTCTCCCGTGAACATGGCCTCAAACAATTTGTAAGGGGTATATTTTTTTTCAAGTTTTTCATTTGGTGCTCCTAAATTTTCATATATATGTCGATAAATTTCCTCAAATTCTCGAAAATACAGTTCGCCTGGCGCAAGAAGGGGTTCTGGATTATTTCCTAAGTAAAAATACAGTTGCGCTAAATGTTGTTGAAATGGGGATTCAACAATGACCCTCTTATGTCGTGTGCGGAGCTGTCGTCCCGCACTGGCCAAAAACCAATAGTTAGGTTGCCCTCTTCCTGGCTCGTCGATTTTAAGAACGAATCTGATAAAACGCAGAGCGTGACCAATTTGATCAGGGTGTTTCGAGAGCAGTCGAGCTTTAATCCAATGGTAGTAACTTGTGTGATGTTCGTTATAATGAGCATGTAGCTTATTTTTTTCGATAAAATTAAAAAATGATTCAGCGGTTTTATGAACATAATTCACTTGCGCTTTGGTTATCAAAGATGCTTGATTAACATAGGATTCGAAGGATGGAAGAATCAAAATTTCTAAGGAGTTACAATGAGAGTAACCACCTGAGGCTAAAAAACCTTTAAGATCAAAATACTCCGGGATCACAACCTGACATTCCATAGCTTGTTCTTGATGAAATGGATGGGAAAAGGTAGGGACCACCCATTCTTTGTTTAGATTTAAATTAAAGGACCTCCAATCCTTAGGGGAGATGATTTGACGGTGGATAAACACATTAAAAAGGGGAGTTGTTACCAAAAGGGGATTTTGATGGGGTGGTGATTTTTTTATTTCTTCTGAGTTTAACAATGATAGAAGACGAAAATAAAAATCGGTAGCGCGATTATAGCCAAAAGAAAGACTGTTCAGGGAATAAAGCCAATTTTGATGGGCAGTTTTGATCGGTAACAAATTTAATTGTAACCATTCTTGAAGGCGCTGAAAAAATAAAAACAGCACATTGGCCTCGTCTTGCTGACAATTTTCATGAGAACGCTTTTGTCGATCAGTGGGGCAAGGATTTAAGTAAATTTGGGGTTGGGTGGAGTGGAATTGTCGGTGTACCAGGGAAGCCAAGGTATTTGCCGCTTCTCTCAGATTTTGAGCAATGCCAAGACCATTATTATAGGTGATAAAAATAGGTTCCCTGATCTTCGACTCAATAAACAGAAACAACGTAAAATGTCCTGCTCTAATAATAAAGGAACCAATGTACAAAAGTGGGCCGCCCCCTGGTAGAGCTAGTAACGCCATTTGGATTCCCAGCAGGCGCAGCGCTTTGGTGCCAGTCGCTATTACAGCGGATTGAACGGCTCCAGCTAAAAAGGCAGATGTGAGTAAAGAAATGAGATTAGGGG
>JANWYU010000005.1 GCA_025055135.1 Pseudobdellovibrionaceae bacterium
AAAGTCATTATGTAACCAACTGGGAAGATACTTTTGAAAAATTAGCCCAAGCCCTGATGGTTCCCCGCCATCAAATTGAAAACAAGATCAAAAAGGCGCAAAAAAAACATGGGCGTTACTCTGCGATAAAATTAAAAGACAACCTTACTTTGGAGGAGGTATTTCGCCTCAAGCGACTCAATCAATTTATTCCCGGTATTGACATTCGTGAGAAGGCTCTACGGTCCTACGAATTGAAAGATAACGGATCTCAACTTTTTGGATATGTTGGAGAAATTTCCAAAGCAGAAATACCTCTATATAAAACGCTATATCCTCAACATAAATATGAACAGGGTAACACTGTGGGCAAATTTGGAATTGAGGAACTATTAGAAGGCTATTTAAGGGGGCAAAGTGGATTAAGACTGACTCAAGTCGATGCATTTGGACGAGAAATTACCTTTAACCTGAGGGAATCTGTAGAGGCCACTCAAATTCTAGGTAGCACTCCCCAAAATATTCCTCCTGTTCCCGGATTAAATGTTCAACTAACCATAGATTTAGATATTCAAGAATCCATGTGGAATGCTTTTAAAAGCATGAACCGCGTAGGAGCAGCTGTTATGCTGAATCGATATGGAGAGGTGTTAGGGTGGGTATCAGTGCCTGGATTCGACCCCAATTCCTTTGTAGGGGGGATTGCTCCCGAGCAATGGTCCACTCTAGTTAATGATCCTTTTAAGCCCCTTCGCAATAAAGTAATCCAAGACCACTTTGCACCAGGATCAACTTTTAAACCAATTGTAGCCCTAGTCGCCCTCCAAGAAAAGGTGGTGTCAGCAAATACCTTAATTCATTGCCCTGGTAGCATTTTTTTCGGGAATCGGCAATTCCATGATCACAAAAAGTGGGGTTTTGGAAACATTAATATTTTCGATGCGATTGAACGATCGAGTAACGTTTATTTTTACAAGATGGGTATCGCCTTAGGAGTAGATCGCATCCATCATTACGCTACCATGTTAGGCATTGGTCATCGTTCAGGAATTGAACTGCCGCGAGAGTCTCCAGGGTTAATGCCTTCCAGCGGCTGGAAGAAAAAAACCCGAAATGAAGAATGGCACCCTGGGGAAAATCTCAGCGTTGCAATCGGTCAAGGATTTGTTCAAGTTACTCCATTACAAATGGCCGTGGCTTATTTGGCGATTGCCACATCAGGTGAAGTGTATCGTCCCTTTTTGGTAAAAAAAATTTTCTCCAAGCAGAAGACCATTTTAGAAAAACAACCTGAACTGATCCGTAAAATTACAGAGATTTCCCCCGAACACTTTGCCACGGTGAAAGAAGCTCTTAGACGTGTGGTAAATGGTGCTCACGGCACGGCACGAGGGAAGGTCCGCTTAGAGGGAGTGGAAATTTCAGGCAAAACAGGAACAGCCCAAGTGCGAGGCTTTTCGGCGCACGAAATTTTTGCCAAATGTGAGCTCCGCCCCATTCACTTGCGACATCACGGATGGTTTATCGGTTACGCCCCAAGCAAGGATCCCGAAATTGTTTTAGTGGTATTATCAGAACATTCCTGTTCGGGCTCTGGAGGAGCTGGTCCCATTGCCCAAAAAATATTCTACGATTATTTTAAAAAATACCATCCCAACCTATCCGTTCAAATACCAAAGCCAGTGGCCCAAAATTCATCAAGCGGATCTCAGCAATCAGAACCCCCTGAACAAAATCCAGAGGTAGTGGAGGAATAATTCGTGAGTACTGAATCTCTTGAGGCATCAACTCAAAGAAAAAGTCTCTTCAAAAAAATTGATTGGATTTTCGTTTACACTTTATTGGCCTTAACCATTATTAGTCTAATCAACTTATATAGTGCTACTCATCGCGGATCAGAGGGAGAGTTGAACGAACTATTTTTTAAACAGGTAATTTATTTTGTTATTGGTTGGATTCTTTTTGCTATCTTTACCTTTGTGAATCCTTCGTTACTAGAAAATTTGTCGATTATTCTGTATTTATTAAACCTTTTATTGATTATTTTTGTTACCTTTTTCGGCAAGGTAGCACTTGGAGCACAAAGGTGGATTCACCTCGGTTTTTTTAATTTTCAACCCTCTGAAACCATGAAAATTGCCACTTTATTTTTACTAGCTAAAATTTTGGCGCGCATCCCGTATCAAACACAAGGATTAGGTATAAAGGCATTGATTCTTCCTCTTACCATTATTTTCTTACCCGCTCTTTTTATCATTAAGCAGCCTGACCTAGGAACCGCATTGATTCTTACGGCCATCAACGGGACTGTGATTCTATTCTATGGGGTTCGCAAGTCTATTGTGGTGAGTCTTTTAGGGTTTGGTCTAGTAGCAGCCCCTCTCACATGGGAATTTGTCTTGCACGACTATCAAAAGCAACGGGTCTACACTTTTTTATCACCAGATTCAGATCCCAGAGGATCGGGCTACAATTCAATTCAATCGAAAATAGCGGTAGGTTCTGGTCAGGTTTTTGGGAAAGGATACCAAGCCGGAACCCAATCCAAGTTAGAATTTCTACCTGAACGTCATACGGATTTTATCTTTAGTGTGTTGAGCGAGGAACACGGGTTTATTGGTAGTTTCGGAGTCATCCTACTGTTTGGAATACTCCTTGTGATCTCTCTGCGAATTGCCTCTACCGCGATAGATCGGTTTCAAGCCTTAGTAGCTGTAGGTATCATCGCCTATCTTTTTTGGCACATATTGGTTAACATTGGTATGGTCATTGGGCTGTTACCTATCGTGGGGGTTCCACTGCTGTTGTTTAGCTACGGGGGCTCCTCTCTTTTGACTACCATGATATCCCTAGGAATTTTATCAGGAATTGCCTATCGCAGATATCTTTTCTAATCACTTGCGTTTTGAATGTTTTCGATTATCCTACCCCGTGGAGAGATGGTAGAGTGGTTGAATACACCAGTCTTGAAAACTGGCAGGGGCCTAGCCGCCCCTCGTGGGTTCGAATCCCACTCTCTCCGCCACATGTTAAACAAAGACACTAGTCACTGACATCGAGCGCACTCTAATGTCATCAGATGATGACAGTATTTCTGATGAAAAAGTCCATCAAGCTTCAAAACTCACTGCCACCAAATTTTGACGCCGTTCAAGCGTAGACAGGTAAAAGCCAATTCAATTAATCAAAAGATCGCTCCTTTCTTTGCTTGTGGTTGTAACACGGAGGCTTTTATGAGATCCCTGTTAATCACCATGAAAATATTAGTTTTACTATTGACAGGCACTCTAACACATAAGAGCTTTGCCAATACTATCAATTACTATACAACACCGCGCATAGAATGTACGGCAGCACCAACAACACAAGAGACTTTTCTTGATAAGCTTGGGGTCTATTTTTTTGGAAAAAGGTCCTATAAGTGAGTAATCTCTGAATTTAACGCAGCTCCGTGGGACAATACAATCCCAATATTCTTTGGTCGCCTTCGTTTTTCGGAAATTAGAACGGGTATATCTGGCAAATCAAAGGAAAAACCTGGCGATGAGCATAACATAGTGGGTTTTCTTAGTAAATACGGTGACAAAACAATAATCGATTTTTATCGACCGACAGGACTGTTACCAATCACTGACCCAAACAGTGTTAAAAGACAGATTGAAATACAGCAATTGAAAAGCGGGCTTGGTGTAAAGGGCCGATTTTTACTAACAATAAGTTTATCGAATAATTCGGTATTTGTAGACCACATAAATTTAGAAGGCATAACAAACACAATAATAAGAACACCAAAACGATTGTCATGGTCCTGTCAATTTAAAAATTTAATAATTTGGATTTAAAAATTAATCCTTGCAAATCCCTTCTAAAGAGGGCGTCTTTTAGTTAGACGCCCTTTTTTAGACCGATGATGATCTGGATTGTGAAAAATTTCGATAATTCTGCAGGCCCCTCCTAATGGAATAATGGTGATCATGCGTTATTTCATTACTGATGACC
>JANWYU010000039.1 GCA_025055135.1 Pseudobdellovibrionaceae bacterium
TTCCAAATAAAATAAACGAAACGAATCCATACACCCCCAAATGGGCATGAGCTACCGTTGAGTGGGTAAAATGAGAAATTTGATTTAACCACCGCATGGACTGTAGAGATCCCTGAAAACTTGTTACCGTATACATCATGGCACCCAAGGCAATAAAAGCCAAACTTGGATATTTTAATAATTGTCGAAAATTTCCAACTAACGTCATATGATGATTAACGGCCACCGCAACTACAGGAACTACCATCATAACACTGGTTACTATCGAAAGAGTCACCAACCACGAAGGCACAGGTCCACCAATCAAGTGATGTAATCCGACTTGAGAATAAAACAAAGCTAACGCCCAAAAACCTAGAAGAGATAATTGGTAACTATGCACCGGTCGCCCAATAATCTTTGGAATAAAATAATAAGCTGCGGCTAAGCCCAAGGGTGTCAGCCAAAGACCTAAAACGTTGTGAGCAAACCACCAATTCACAATGGCATGCTGTACCCCGAAATGAATCCCTGGCAGGTTAGCAATAACAAATAAAATGGGCATCCACACAAATGCTGCACCAATATACCATATGGAAACATAAAGATGATCCACCTTTCTATTTTTAATGGTAAATAGCAAAGGTAACCCAATGAAAGCCCCACCTAAGGCAAACAGCCCATCAATCTGCCATGGATACTCCAACCACTCAATACCATCGGTCCAACCCAAAAATAAGGCTATGGTTCCCAAAATCATACCCAAATTCCAAAAGTGAGTACCCCAAACAGCCCAACGAGCCCCCACTAACGGGGTTTTTAAAATGCGAGATGCTACCCATAGCCCTACCCCCATCCCGGCCATGGAAAGCCAACCGTAGGCAACTGTATTGAGATGCAAGGGGCGCAACCTCCCAAATGTTAAAAACGGAGTGTGAGATAGCCAATCTGGCCAATGAAATTTCATGGAAGTCATCCACCCCAAAATACTTCCAAAAAGTAACCAAACTAACGCTGATCCAAACAAGTAAAAAACGGGTTGGCGCACCACCTGATCAATTTGTGCCCGGTAACTAGGCTCATTAAATTGTGAAGAATGATGGTATTGCACCAAACCGCCATGTTCTTGAGTGGGTTCCTCAGGAACCCCCTTCTCTCCTGGAGCAAAAATAACCTCCGCCTGCTCCGGACCCATAGAAAATTGCTTAGTGGAAAGAGACCAAATCAATACAAAAAGACCCGCAATCGAACTCAAAAAAGTAAACACAAGTAACAAATTCGCGATGGGTAACTCAAACATTGTAGGTTTCCTCCCACATCTTTAAAACATATCAAGATCAATATCGCGCATCAGGTGGTTTGTTTCCTTTAGGCCAATCGAGGTGTTTCTTAGCGAAATCTGGTCTGGGCTGCTGAGAAAAAAAGGCGGCAACATCCCATGCCTCATCATCACTCAAAGAACCCTCTTGACCCAACGGCATATGATGCTTCACAAAACCAGCTGCTGTATGTAAGCGCGCCATTCCCGCCCCAACATTAAATGAATACTCTCCCCAAAGTGGAGGAAACTGTACAACTCCCTTGGGATCAATTAAGCCCTGTCCTTGTGATTGATGACATTGCTGACATTTTTGTTCATACACCTGCCTTCCACGATCGAGATGAGGTGGTCGATTCAGCACTAGTTTGGGCATTCCCATACCCTCAATCTGCTGAGCTTGAAAAGGATAGTCTCTGGATAACCACTCCATGTAGGCCTTAATGGCCAGCAGTGCCGGATGATCCATTGGTAACCGTTTTCCGTTTAAAGAACGCTCAAAACAATCATTGATGCGATCTTCTATGGTATCAATCTTTCCTGAACGATCTCGGTACTGAGGGAACCGACGAAGAATCCCAATAAATGGACCGGCAAGTGGTTTAGTCCCTGCATTTAGATGACAGTTAGTACAATTGAGCTTTGCTCCCACCCATTCTGGTAACAACTCCGATGTCCTTTTAATTAGATCTAACCCCAACATAATCTGTTCAGAGTTAGCATGGGATGGTAATTCATCCAATGAAACTGTAATCAAACCCCAGACTTGGTGCTTTAGTGTTACTGAACGCGCTACCTTTAAGCTCCATCCAGTAACTATTAAAGATAAAAATAACAAAAGAAAGAAAAACCAAAAGCTAACTGATTCCTTTGGTTGAACACGAGCCATGCCCCCAATACTACAATGCCCACTGACGACAAACTATGTTCTAGAACAGATTGAAGTAATTCTGTGATTGTAATAAATGGTAACATAGGTCTTTTGTGAGCAACCGTTTCATTACCATTAACCATTACCCTCAAAAAGAACAAAATACTCGATTAACGAAGATTTAAAGGGTATAAAAAAGGTATAGAGACTACGAAACACAGAACCATACAAAACTCGTCCAAGGAGGGGCAAAATGACTAATTCCAAGCAGCCTATCGTGCAACTGGTCTGTTCCATAGCCTTTTATTTATTTTTCATAACCACTCCTACTGGGTTTACTTTAGAGGCTTTGGGGAATCCCAGCCATCCCTCCTCTAAAATGTATTCGAAATGCCTTAGATTCATTTATCCCGCTATTGACAGGGAAATATCCCAAATGCCCATCTATAATAAAAGAAAAATTTTACAAAAATTCTCGTGGCTCTCGGGGAGAGGGCCACACCCTCATCACCTTCGCTTTACATCCCTAGTTCGAGTGGATGTTGCCCACCCCATTGTAGATGACCTCGTGTTTGTTAGCCACTGCGAACTCACGGAGAAGGATTGTCAGCTGCTTAACGTCCGTTTGCAATTTGTCACCCGAATCACCCTTCCTGATGAGGAAGAACCGAAATGGGAAGAAAATGACTAACGAATCTTACTCTTGTTCATTTCTACCAGATTTGTTGTTGACTCATTATTTGTTGACTAATTTTTACAAAAAAAATCTATAAAACTGCTTTTGAGATCGCCAAATTTTTTTTTCCTTGTCTTTTATTGTAACCTAATTTTAGAGTGTTGCATCAGCTTTGAGTGAGGAATGATTTCCTACTTAAAGAGGAAAGCAAAATGAACAAATGGGTGAATCTGCAAAACAGTAATCGCCCAAAAATAAAAACCAAAAATAAAAAGGAGTATAGCACCATGAAAAAGAAGAAAAGTGCATTAATCACCTTAGGAGGTGCTTTCTTCAGTACCACCTTCCTTCTAAGCTCGGTTCTTGCCCAGCAGGCAACGAGTAACCCAAGTGCGTCGTCCACAGCATCAAACACCGTAAGCGCCCCAGCCCAACAAACTGAATCGGAAGATCAATCCAA
>JANWYU010000175.1 GCA_025055135.1 Pseudobdellovibrionaceae bacterium
AAACCTAAAAACGCCGAAGAAATAGTAAGGTAACATCGTCACTCAAAGAAACCCCAGGTTTTAGATTCAATTCATGATTAATCAAGTGATCTAACAATGTCAAATCAAAGCTGGGTTGATTTAAAAACAATTTGATCAAAATTTTCAAAAATTTTTTTTCAGTTAACTTTCCCTTGAAGCTCTGAATTTCAAAAACACCGTCAGTCATTAACACTAAGGTATCTCCTATGTCTAAGGTTATTTGGCCCTGTTGAACATGGATTGATTCAGACTCACCAAATCGACGATTAATAGGTTCGTGCACCTCTCTTAGGTCAGAAACTTTACTTTCCTCGGAAAGCCTCGCGGGAAAAATGTACCCACTCACATGACTGGCATTGATATATTCCAAATGTCCACTACTTTTCTCCAATTTGGCAACAAATCCTGTTGATTGTAATGTTTTATTTCCTACCCGAAAAGTCGCATAGTTCAGTGAAGTCGCAATTTCCTCCAAAGCAACATCCCCTCTCTGTTCAAAATGAGCGAAGATGGACCGACTCGCACTGGTTAAGAGAGCAGAGGAAACCCCGTGCCCGGTAGCATCTAAAATATAAAAATAGAGATATCGCTCCGTTTCCCAATACCCCCACAAATCCCCACCACATTCTGAAGCTGATCGATAGAGTCCCATAAGAATGACCCCATCAGTATTTAAAATACTGGGTGGAAATAGAGTGTCTTGTACTGTTTGCGCAATTTTTAGTTCCGATTCCATTCGGTTTTTTTCCTCTTGGTCTTTAAACAATTTTTTGATTTTTTGCACCATTTGTCCAAAAACCTCACTCAATTGCCCAATCTCATCGTTAGTATCCCGAGAAAATTCAACGTCCCATTGACCCAACCCTATTAAATGAGCCTGTTTCGTTAATCGCTCCAAACGCTTGGTGAGATATTTCGACAAGCCAAGAGCAATTAATAAACTAACCCCTAAAACCACCATAATCAGTCCCAGAAATTTAATATTCATGTTGGTCAATTCATCCTCGAGAAAAGTATCTTTTCCAAAAACTAATACGCCCAAATTTAAATCGGGAATCGGATAAGACACAAATAGATAGCTACGATCGTTCGGTAACCTATAAGCCCAATTGATTTTGTTTTGATCCTTTAAAAGTCGTTCCAAATCTTTGCTTAACTGAAGCGTTTTATCATCAGCAACCAATGATTTACCAGAATCTAAAAAATAAAGAGCAACACGAAGACTTTCATTTTCTGAAAAAAAAATCTCATGAGTCGACCCCACCGCCAATGAGGTTAAACCTACCAATTGAAATTTCCACCACAATTTATTTTCCAAAACAAACACGGTATCTTTGATCTGTTGAACGGCAGGTAAAGCGATTGTTTCCTGATTATCTTTCTCAATTCGTAGCATTATCTTTCCACTTTTGGTATCCAATAAAAAGAATCCATCAAAAGCACTCTCTTTGAACAGTAAATCAATGAAGTTCTTCACATTTTCAATTTGATCCTTATTTTCTGTTACTAAATGGTTAAGCAGCTGAACAGTCCGAAATTGATTCACTAAATTTCTTGCAATCAGCTCAGCCCGGTTAAACCAAATCTCTTCTTGCTGACGATCAAACTCTGGTTTTAAAACATACTGAAATAAAAAATAAACGCTACTTAAACTCAACAACAATAGAAAAAGGAAAATCAGCAAAATTTTAAAACTTAATCTCATCTTTTATTTTTAGAGTAACGGCAAATTGGTAAACATCAATCATAATTTTATTGGTAGATTTTAAAAAAATGATACAATAAACTCGGAATAAGAGTAAGGGTGCAATTTTAAAGAAATGAATTTAAACAACTTGAGAAAACTATTCATAGCCTGTTTTTTAGTTTTGGGAGAGGCTTTTGCCCAAAATATGGATACTGCTCCCTACTGGGCAATCCGTCCTCGAGAACCTCGCTTAAGGTGGAACCCCACGTTTAATAATTTTCCTCAGTTTGATTGGCAAGTACCTTATAAAATTGACCATGACCAATTTTTAATTGGTGGTGTGAATTTCGCCCCTGATTCATTGATTTGGAAACATGGTAAAAAGCTTGACAACAACTGTCTAGAGCTTCGCTCTGATATAAGCTATGACCTATCCCTTTATCAGAATTGCCCTGCCCCAATATCAGTCAAAAAACTTAAAACTGTTGTTCTAATTAACGACCAACCCGTCGACCCAAAAGGGATCATTGTTTTAACGAAAGATCGCCCCATAACCATCAAGGTCTATTTTGCAAAAAATAATCGTCAAATCAGTGCTACCCTTTATGCCCCAAAAGCGAAATTCGTTGACTTACAGGTAGAAAATGGAGTCTGGTCCGGGTTACTACAAATTCACTCTGAGCTGACACCAGATCACCAGTGGCTAGCACAAAGTTTTCCTATTGAAGAGAATTTGATTAAGGTAACTGCTGGGAAACAAAATGGTCTTGTCTCCGTAAAAGGTTATCTTGGAGTACGCTTCAATACCCTTCTTTCTCCTCCCAACCAAGAGGATGTTATTCGCTTTAATGAACGTCCTTTAATTGACACCAATCGCACACTAATCAGTTACCAATCACATTTTAAATTCCCAGTCTTGATCGCAGAAAATGCAGTCTCCCCAAAACGAGTGTATTGGGAAGCTAAAGATCTGAAATTTGGAGAATGGAAGGAATTAACTCATAATCATCGAAACACCAAATTAAGTTACCATGCCCTTAGAATGCCTAAATATGAAGCTTCAGGTAGATTGACTCTAAGCTATGGTGAAGACAACAAAATCATAAACAATTTAGAATTTGCAATGCTGGGCTTTATTGAGAATCCTGTGAGTGACCAACTAGATCATTGGCTGACTCATCGCCTGGGCTGGAAAATTAGACATTTGCAAAATGTCCATCAGAATCTTGAACTTTATCAAATCCAACTTTCTCAGGTTGAGCTTAGATATCACCTGCAACCGGGAGTCTGGAATATTGAAACCACCTATGGTTTACTTTTCGGTCAGTATCATTTCCGCTTTGTTAATGTGCCTTACAAACAAATGGGCTTTGGTTTTTATACGAGTCGTTCCCTTCCTGTTCTATTTGATCGCTTTTTGAGATGGATTCCCTTTTTGAAATATCCAAAGTATGTAGACTTGGATTTTACCTATATTCCTCCCTATCGATCCGATGTTTCCTTTTCAGCTATTTTAAATTTTCACGGAAAAATCTTTTTCCCGAGCCGCATTTTTGCAGAAGCAGGTTTTAGTATACTACGCCTTTCCTCATTTAATGAGAACACGCAAGAACTATTTCAAGGGCATTCCTTTATGGGAACCCTAGGTCTAGGGTATATGTTTTAAATCGGAACAGACTGTAAATGCCCTTTATCGGCCCGTTTTATACCGGTTTCACTGTGAGCATAAAAGTCTTTTTTCATTTTGAAACAATCAATCGTTAAAAAACACACCATAGCCCAATTCAATCTAGGCCCCAATATTGCAACCAATTTGGTATGAGTCATTACTCAAAGCCCTTTTTGATAACCGTTCACTTTAAATTAACAAAACCCTCCTACGTTTTGATCCTTTTATTTTTTACCCTCTTCATTGTCCTATCCCTATGCCGTATGGTCTTTGCTATGGAATCAAATAAAAAAAACTCTGCCTATTATACAAAAGATCCTAAAAAAGAACGAAAGGAACAATTTGTTGAAATTCTTTTATTACCCCCTCATCAAAGCCAACAAACTCCCCTGTTCGAAATTTGGTATAGGCCATTAGCTAAGGAATTTAAAAATCGCTACCAAGAGATATTTATTCCGGAAATAGGTCGCGGTGAACTCATGGCTCAAGAGCAACACACAGCCTACAATCGAAAGATTTTTGATCAAAGTCAGCGGCGCCAACAATTCGCCGAGTTTATGGCCAAACGACTCATCGAGTATCACGTAGATCAATATTTTCGCAATGATCCTTCAATGCGGAAGGTTTATGAAATTAAGGAACAGTTGCAAAATGTGGAATTGAAGGTGTCGCAAGAAGCCAAAATCCATTTTCATTATTCTTTGACAGGTAACTTTCTTGAAACAATCATTCAAAACCCTTATTTTGATGAACTCAAAGTCATTCGTCGGTTCGGCGGAAACAACGCCCTTCTACCCGGAACAACATTAAATAGCACGGAAGTTCGTGTAGCTAAGGCACTATCCCTTCATCGTAAATGGCTTCTTTTGTGGGAAGAAGCATTCTCCTCGGTAACCTTCAACATCTTGGAGAAGCAATCAGAAAATCTTAATACATTTTACGGGTTTACCTTAAGTGGCTCTACTAACATGAATTTAAATTACTCATGGTCGTTTGAAGATCAAATTAATGCCCTAAACCGCCGAGATACCTGGAGGGTACAGGGAGGGTTTGGCTGGTCTTTTTAACAAAAAGATTTATTAAATTGTAAATTAATTAGGGCCTTTTTCCCGTTTCCTTAATTGTTTCTTCGGATCTGATAAGTTAAAAACATAAATCCACCCCGCCCTCTGACCGTAATCCATTGAAGGACCATAGTCCTCCATCACAAGGTTATCCGGCAACTGAGACATCGTCCATATCCTGCGATGGGGAATCCTTTTTTGTAAGCGATCAGGTAAACCTCCCCCATAGGCGACATGGAATTCACCAACAATGATTACGAAAACGCCGTCACTTACGGAATTCAAAAATTCACTTGCCCGGTAGGCCATGGTATCATCCCATATGGATTGTGCTGCAAAATAACGGCGTAAACCTTCCTCCCCTATACCATGGCTCATGGCCTTACGAAATCTTTCGAAATACTTTTCATTTCCTAACTCGAAATTCGGTGGTAACAGGGATCTTAATGAATCAGGTAACTTCTCTAGCCCATGACGAGCAACAAACCGAGTCAGCGCGCGGGGAGCATTAAGGGCCACCAACCGCTCTCCAAGACCTTTTTGCGGAAATAAGATCTGCCGGCGATAAAATTCAAAATCGCCACCTTCCCAAGCCTGTTTTTCAAAGTCCTTTTCCGATAATACTCCGTCTTGTAAGGCATCAACTAACGGCTGTTTGGTAAAATCCAAAAATTCCATGCCTACGTGGACTTTATTTCCCAAAGAGCGAAGAGATTCCAAAATGTGAACTTGAAAATCTGAAACCGGCCATTGATAATGTGTTTCTCCTAGTACTAAAATGTCACCGGACTGAATCTCCTTTGCTACCTCATCCCAACTCGCATACTGCAAATTTTGACCATTATAAAAACCAGGAGATAAGGAAAAAGCAAAAATCGAGCTCAAAAATAGCCATAAAAAAACACTCATAAGCCCCTCCTAATTCTCATTCCACATCCTAACTAGACAGCCTTATTACATTTTTTTTTGGGAAATGCCATAAAAACTTAAAAGCAACATGATAAAAGTTGGTCCCATGGCAGCAATCATGGGGGGTAGTTTACCGTAATAGCCCAAACTGACCCCTGAACTGTAAAAAATCCAATATAGAAAAGTTAGTCCCAGTGCCACAGCTATAGCACCCATATTACCCCCTGATCGCCCTCTTTTAATTACAATGGGGATGGCCAAAAAACTCATTACAGTGCCCGCAAAAGCAAATGCAACTTTAGAATAAAGGTCTACCTCATAACGGGTAGTATCGAGTCCAGCCTGTTTATTTTTTTTAATAAAGTCGATCAATTCCCCAAAACTTAGTAAATCACTGGGTTTCACAATGTTAATTAGATCTCTAGCCTCCTCAGCTACTAAAATATTCTTGGAATCAAATTTTTGAGTTATCGGAAAGCCCTGATTGGCACTTAACAAAGTTACCGATCCATCATTTAAAATCCAGGTATTGCCTGATATCTCAACGTGCTTGGCTTGAGTCACTTGATAAATATCCCACTTTTCTAAATCAATTGAGAACATGATAAATTGCGAGGCTTTGTTAGTAGACGGATCAAGGGCAGAGAGAAAAAAGAAATTATCCCCTGTTTTATACCATATTTTTCCCGTTTTCTCTATCAAATAACTCCCTGGATTTTTTCTAATGTGGTGGTGATATAAGACATTCTTTTTTAGAGAATATGAGGGTAGCCACTGATCTCCCAAATAAGCCACGAACAAACCGGTTCCCACCGACCACAAAAATATGTAAAAACTCATTTGTCTTAGACTAATTCCCAAACTTAATGCCCCTACTAATTCATGAGTTCTTTGTAGTTGAGTCAAAGTAAAGATGGTTCCAACCAAGGTGGCCACAGGAACCATGCGGTAAATCGTCTCAGGTAACAAATAAAAATAATACTGCACAATTAAAGATTGGCCCGCCCCTTCAAAGCGACCTAAATCCCCCAAATAATCGGCAACTAAGAACAGAGCTACAAAAACGATAACTGCTGACAAAAAATATTTCAGAAAATAGCCCGTCAGATATCGGAAAAAAGTTCCCGACAGTATCATGATTTCCCATGTTAACCTTGACTCAGTATAAAAAGGGATGATTCACTAAAAGATATGTCATTGCGCGTCTTACTGGCCGATGAAAGCTCCACGATTAAAAAGGTGATTCAGCTTGCGCTTCAGGACTATGGGGTTCAGGTTAAGGCGGTTCCAATCGGTACAGACGTAGAAAATGTGGCCCGAGAATTTAAACCAGATATTGTTTTGGCAGATATTTTGTTAGCCAAAAAAAGTGGCTATGAGATCGCTCAAGATTTTGCTCAGTCACCCGATCTTCGACATATTCCAGTGATCTTACTGTGGAGTGGGTTTATCACCTTTGACGAAGCCCGCTTCCTTCAAAGCGGGGCCTGTGATCGATTAGAAAAACCCTTCGAAGCAGAAAGCCTGCGGCAGCTCGTACGAAAATACGTTCCGAAACTAAAATCAAACGTAATAGCTCCTTTTGTTTCTGTACATTTGCCTGAATTTGTTGAGGAACCTCCCCCTCCACCACCCAGCATGCCCAATGTGCCCCCTCCTCCAATTCCCAATCATACCCAGCCACCTCCCGCCCCCCTGATTGATATCCCAAATGCTGATGAGAAACGATTAAACAGCGATCACGAGGAAGCCCACACATTAGAAGAGCTAGGGGGGAGCAGCAGCCCAGGTTCAGAACCACCACCTTTAGTAACCTCAATTGAGCAGGTTTTAAGTAGCGCCAAAAGCCACTCTGCCCCAACCAAAATTAGTTTCGATGATGAACCCCTAGAGATTCAAACCATTCACCTAAAACAAACGTCTCACCAATTCGAAAAACCTTCAACCGACATGGGCACTGATAACCCGGCCATGCCAATATCCCAGCCTCCCCCTCTAACCATTGAAGAACTGGATGAATTTCAGCAAGTGCCCCTTCCTTTAAAAAATAAGTCGAAACTGGAACAGTTAACAGTTCCCACCATCAACCTTCAAGATCCAAGACAAATTGATGTCAATGATGCCGTCATTGCCACAACGGACAATAATGAGATCCCCATCACTGAGTTAGAAAATCCCAACCCACGTTTTTCAACCCTTCAAATCGATGAAAAGAAACAAAAAATATCGGTCAAAGGCATTTCCCAACTAGATCCCGCTCGATTAGAAGAAATTGTACAGTCACAAGTACACCAGATTGTAACTGAAATCACTTGGAAGATTTTACCAGACGTAGTTGAGCGAGTGGTACGAGAGGAACTTCAAAAATTAATAAAAGACGCTGAAAAATTGGGATGAAACATTATGAGCTGATTCGTCGAGCAATTGAGGAAGATCTTCCTCAAGGAGACGTTACCACAGAAAGCCTTGCCCTTCCCCCAAGATTGGGAACAGCCCGATTAATTGCCAAACAAAACCTTACTCTATCTGGTAGCACTCTTTTTGAAGAAACAATTCTCTTTCTTGAGCCCTCCGCACGACTGCAATGGCATTTTCGTGACGGAGATGAAGTATTACAAGGCCAAACAATCTGTTCTCTTTTAGGTAACTTAATAGAAATTTTAAAGGCAGAACGAGTGGCCTTAAATTTTCTCATGCATCTTTCAGGAATTGCCACACTAACGAGAAAATACACCAAACTTACCGAAGGAAGTCGCACAAAAATTTTAGACACCAGAAAAACCCTACCGGGATATCGGGAATTAGAAAAACTTGCCGTATTACATGGAGGGGGAGAAAATCATAGAAAAAATCTAAGCGAAGCTGTTTTGATTAAAGACAATCATATTGCTCTTTGTGGAGGATTAACTGAGGCCGTAGAGAGAGTCAGGCTCCACTGCGATTTGCCAATCACAGTGGAGGTGAACACGTTGGAACAAGTTAAAGAAGCTGTCCTACTTAAGGTCAATCGCATTTTGTTGGATAACTTTGACTTAAAAACGTTACCGGAAGCCCTAAGCTTAATTCCCCCTTCTATTGAAACAGAAGTGAGTGGCAATATGACCTTAGAAAAGATACCCCAATTAGTAAAATTGCGGGTTAACTATATTAGTGTAGGGGCGATCACCCACTCAGCCCCTGCAGCTGATATTTCCCTTCTCTTTGATTGGAATTAAATGTTTAAAGACCAAGAACCATCAATTTTTGAATGGAGCCAAAAGTTTTATTTGCACAATTGGAAGGGTAAATTCTACTCTTTTTTGGAAACCACCAGCACCAATGATTTGGCCAAAGAATCGTTTCCAGAAACCGTACCGCTCTTGTTTTTGGCCAAAAGACAAACCAAAGGTCGGGGACAATACGGAAGAACATGGCAGAACCCAATTAATGAAAATGGCGCACTGCTAATAACATATAGCTACCCTGTAAAAAAACCAGTGCCCCCTCAATTCTCATTGGAAATGAGTCAAATCTTAAGAGAAGCGATTCAAAGAATATGGAACATTTCTCATTTAACGGTTAAATCGCCTAATGACCTATATTTAAACACGTCAAAAGTAGCCGGTTTTCTTTGTGAAATGATTTCCCAAGGCGATAGACATCAGCTGATCATAGGGCTTGGGCTTAATGTATTTTCAGCGCCCAAAGATGTACCTGTAGCTGGGTATCTTCTGTCAATCAATGACGTAACAGAAGATGATTGGTACCTCTTTTTAAAAACTTGGGATCACCTAAGAGAGGAACTTATTATAAAATATAGTTCCTAATATCAATCAGGTGAAAAGAAAAGAAAAGAAAAGAAAGAAAAAGAAAGGAAAAGAAAAGGAAGGGAAAGAAAGGAAAAGAAAAAAAGAAAAACAAAATAAAGTCAATTAATGAAAAAAGTTACTTGATTTCAATCTCAAAAGAAGCCCCCTGCCCAGGAGTTTCCTCAAGAAATATTTCTAATTTCTTAAACCCTGAATCCTTTAACTGAAGGAAACAATTGTGAGCCAAGATCCGCGATAAGCTCTCCACACTCGTGTTGGTTACCGGAAGCCACACAACCTCCTCCTTAGGAAAGGCATATACACGATTTCGAAAATGAACTAACCATGTTTCCGCATTGTATTCAGAAACTTTAAACTCTTGATTGAATTGTGGTAACAGAACCTTTTCATCCCATAGATCAACTAAACTCTTCAATTGCATTTTTAATTGAGAAAAATTAATCAAATACCCCAACTGGGATTGATCCAACTTTTCTGAGGGAAACCAAATCTGCAAGGAAAGCTGATAATTGTGCCCATGAAGACGCTCGGCTCTTTGAGCGTCAAAAATTAAAAAATGAGCTGACGAAAATTTCAAATTTTGTTTAAAAACATGAAGGCCAACACTCATAGGCTAGGAGTTTACTCATGATGTTTGAAATTCGCCAGACTTTTTATATTGATTCCGCCCGCTATTTACCCCATTTGCCATCATCACATCCCTGTTCTCGAGTCCACGGGCATCGTTTTCAAATAACCCTAATTCTTCATGGGCCCCTGACCCAAGAGGGATGGGTAATGGACTACCACCAAATTGCCCAAACCGTGGAACCCATTAAACAAAAATTAGATCATCGCCTACTTAATGAAATTAGCGGTCTTAACAACCCCACCAGTGAACATCTGGCTGCCTACATTTATCATGAAGTAAAAGCGAAAATACCCCTTCTGGTACAAGTCATCGTAAAAGAAACTGCCGAAAGCGAATGTCGTTATCCGAGTTCACCGGTTCCTATCTGAAAAATAAAGGGCAAAAGACCGAATAACCCATCCTGCCTGATTATCAATCACAACCTGATCTACGAAGCGAAACTCTCGCCCCAATGAGCTCTTATACCGACCAACCACATCTTCACATTCCTTAGGGGCGCAGACCAAAAGCAAGGGTTCTCGTCGCAACTCGTCCCAGTGAATCCACTGATTCCTTTCCATCTTTTCCAGTGTCATAGGCCAAGGACGATGAGACAGATAGAACGATAAAGCTCCTGCTAATTGATATTCTCTCGTAAGCACATATGGAGCCATTTCCATTTGGTGTTTTTGCATCACCTCCATAATCTTTTGGGACGTTTCTCTCCAATAAAAAGAGTCAAAAATTTTGGCCCCTTGCTCATAGGTAACCAAAAATGGACCATAATGACCAAATAAAACAAAAGTTACTATAGCCGCCCAACTCACTATGTGCGATGTTTTTAGGATTACAAACGGTAAAATCCAGCGACCAGAACGCAACAATGCTACCAATCGCCGAGCCAGTAGCATAAAAAGCGGTAAATACCCAATATTGACCCATTGTGGGTCAGAAATCGAACCTCGCAGACTTGCCAAAGAAAAAAACACAATAGGCACCAAACTCACCACTAAAACCGAACTTATGATATGATTTCTAATAAAACGCTTCCATACCTTCCTTTTCATCAGGAAATACCAAAGGGATACCGTTACCGGAAGACCAAACAAGAGAAGGTGCCCTATGGAGAAACTCAAAAAATTAGCACCTAGTGGTTGCCCTGTTAATCCTTTTTTCAACTGAAATTTAAAAGAAATCCAATCGTGTTGATAATTCCAATAAATTACCGGACTAAAAATGATCAAAGCTAAAACTCCACTAAGATAAAAATGAGGACTGAGTAAAAAACGGCGATAGGTATGATTCATTAGTAACCATAACCCAAATCCAAAATAAAATAAAACCATGCTATATTTTGATAAGGCACCTAGCCCCGCAAATATCCCCATCACATAAAACCACTTTACCTCTCCAGATCGAACAAAAGCGATCAAAGCCCAAACACACAATAGCCAAAATAACATAAAGGGCTGATCAATATTGACGAACAAAGATCCCGCCAAAATGTAGGGAGAGGATAAAATCAATATAACATAAAATCTGGCCGTACGCACCCCCAACCACACCCTACACAACAAATACCAAGCTCCTATTAAACAAAAGTTAACAAAAATGGCTAAATTAAAAAGAGAACGTTCAGAATCCCCAAATGCTGTGGTTAATATTTTCAAAAAAAGTGCTACCATTGGGGGATGTTCATAATAAGAAAGAAACAAATTACGGGACCAAACCCAATGGTCAGCGAAATCGGGGTGCACGCTCACAAAATTACTCAATACCCACAGAAAAACTGCCAAAATGAAAACGTAAAACAAGACAAAATAGGGTGATAAAAGAATTTTTCTCATTTTCTATCATTTTGGTTTTTAGCTGCTAGTAACTTCTGTACTTCAAGAAATCGGTAGTTAATTGAATCCAAAATAATCCCTGTTACCCAACAAATAATCGATATCAAAACCAATCCTGTTGCAAGAATTGCCGTGGGAAAGCGCTGTACTTTTCCAGTTTGAATAAATTCCCAAATAGGAATAAGCCCCAAAATCAATCCGGAGCCAGCAAAAACTGCTCCTAAGCTAAAAAACACCAACAAAGGCTTATAGGTTTTTGCAACATTGATTAGGGTCTTAAGCACCAAAACCCCATCTTTAA
>JANWYU010000196.1 GCA_025055135.1 Pseudobdellovibrionaceae bacterium
GAACCAATCTTCAAATAGCCCAATAACAAAAGCCATAAAGGAATTAGCTGTTACCTCGCTCATTCAAAACTTCGAAACCATAGGAGATGTTACCTTGGTAACTGCAGGAAGAAATCAGTTTCGCTCATTGTGGGTAAGGGATTTTTGTTTTTGTGTACCTGCCCTTTTAAAACTCGGTTACCGTAAAATAGTAAAAGACCAATTGGAACTGATAATAAACCATATTCATCCTGTGCAAAAGTATGCCCCACGCACCCTTGACTCATTTCCTACGAAATTGCGGATACTTCTCAATGTTTTTAAGACCGCCATGAGATTACCCAAAACATGGCTTTCTCCTCCATTAACATGGCGTCTTAAGCCGGAGTACCTTGGAGAGCATTGCACACCAGCTTTTGATTCTAATATCCTTTTAGCTCTTGCGATTTTAACCTACGTGGAGGAAAGCAAAGATAAAGAGTTTTTAAATAAACATAGTACGGTACTCGAAGACCTCATGTCGTTCTACCAGGCATTTTTTGAAAATCACTTGATCTACCAGCCCGCCTTTTCTGATTGGCAAGATAGTGTACAAAGACGGGGCTTCTCTTCTTACATCAATCTTCTATTTTGGGTAGCATTAAAAAAATTTTATCACGTTACTGGCAGCAATTTCGTTTCCAAAGATTTTTTTCATTCAATGCACCATCATATCATTCAAACCTTCTTAAACAGCGACCAACTTTTAAAAACAGCAGCCCACTTGAATCACATATCAATCGATAGTACTCTGCTAGCCCTAAATCACGATTTTTTCGATCCTGTATTTGATCCATATCGGATTTGGCAAAGCTTAGTACACAGTCCTCTTTTTCAAGATGGCTTTCCCTACCGCACCACTTATCCGAATTACCCCAAAAAGGAAATTGCATGGACCGTGCGGTTAATTGGTCTTAGTCATTACCATGATGAATTATGTTGGAGTTGGCTCATCGCTTTAACTTACAAGATAGCTCAAAAGTTTTCTGACTCAAATGTTACCCGTCGCATAGAACAGATCTGTTTTCCTGTGTTTTTAGATGAAAAAAATATTGGAGAAATTTACACCTTTAAAAATGATACCATCCATCCCTGGAAAAATGGGTATTTAGAGAGCGAACGCCCATTTTCATGGGGAGCCGCCCTCTGGGTCGAGGCCATTCCATGAAATGATCTTAAGGATGACTCTTTAGTTTCAAAAAGAGTCTCATTCCTGCCCGATAAATCCTAAGCAAATGATCCTTTTTAGATTTAAGTTTCTCAACCACTTCTTTACTGGATTTAACTTCTTCTTTATTAATATCCAAAATCACATCTCCTGGTAACATTCCTGAGGCACTAGCAGATGATCCTGGACGTACATGAACCACAATAGGATGCCTCACATCATCAGGAATACCATACTGCTTTCTTTTTTCCGGAGTGGAATCAATCACCTCAAATCCATACTTTTCAACAACCTCCGAATCAATAATCTCGGGTTTAAAAAACTGATTTTTCAATCGTTGCAAATGACCAGGTCTTTCCCCAATTTCAACAGTAAGCGTTCTTGCTTTCCCCTCGCGTAAAACCTTAATGTTCACCTTTTTCCCTATTTCAGCATCTCCGACTAAATCAACAAACTGATTGGCATCCACCACCTTTTTTCCATCAAACTCAATAATAACATCGTAAACACGCAGCCCTCCTTGCGATGCTGGGCTCCCAGACTCAACATGATTCACAATAACACCACCTTCAAGACTTTCTTTGATACCCAAGTAGGAACGGCTCTGTGGATCGACATCCGCTAGGTCAACCAACCCAATTCCCAAATACCCCTTCTTTATTGATCCAGATTTCTCTAATTGGGGAATTAACTTCTTAACTCCATTAATCGGTATGGCATAGCCAATTCCCTGCGCCCTAGCCATAACGGCAGAATTTACTCCAATAACTTCCCCTTTTAAATTGACTAAGGGACCACCCGAATTACCTGGATTTATGGGTGCATCTGTTTGTAAAAGTGGGAACTTGTTGATCTCAGAAATGTTGCGACCAATGGCAGAAATGATTCCTTTAGTCATAGTATGTCCATTACCAAATGGGTTTCCAAAAGCAGCTACCCATTGACCCACTTTTACCTCGTCTGAGTTACCAAGCCTTAAGGTTGGAAATTTGCCTTCTTTAATTTTTAAAAGAGCAATATCTGACCGATCATCCCCGCCTATGACTTGAGCTTCAAAAATCTTACCCTTTTCTTCAAATTGCACTTGAATTTTATCAGCCCCTTGAATCACATGGTAATTGGTAAGAATTAGACCATCCTCCCGAATGACAAACCCTGATCCTAAGGCGGTCTGAGGGCGCAACTGGGGTCTTAAAGGTAGACCATAAAATTGCTCTAACAT
>JANWYU010000059.1 GCA_025055135.1 Pseudobdellovibrionaceae bacterium
CAGAAGTTATAAACCGGCATACCATCACTTCGTACCAAAACAAAATCACCCACCATATCTGACGGAAAGGTTACCCGCCCCCTAACCAAATCCTCAAAAACGTATTCTTTCCTCAAATGCTCCGTACGAAACCGTAAAGTGGCAGGCTTACCCTGACGTTTCAAGGCTAAAGCCTCTTGTGGGCTCAAATAACGATACGGTGAATCTACATGGGGCGGCTCTCCTCGGGCCAATCTTTCTTGCCGCTGCTGTTCTAGTTCTTCATCCGTTAAAAAACAATAATATGCATAGTTATTTTGCCAAAGTAACTCCGCGTACTTGTGGTAAATATGAATACGCTGACTTTGTCGATAAGGCCCTAAGGTTCCCCGATCGCCTAATGTTTTGGGATCAGGTCCCTCATCCCAATTAAGACCCAACCACTGAAGGTCTTCCATGAGCATCCGTAAACTGGTTTCTGTAGAGCGCTCAAGATCAGTGTCTTCAATACGTAAAATAAACACCCCTCCATTTTTTTTGGCGAACAAATAATTATAAAGAGCCGAACGTGCTCCACCTACATGTAAGTAACCAGTAGGACTTGGAGCAAAACGCACTCGAACAGTATTAGAATTTGAGTGAGCCACTTTCATCACTCCTCAGCCACAAGATTCTGAACTGTTTCCACCACATGTTGGTAACTAAGGCCAAAATAGTCATAAAGATCAGCTGCCTGATATGCACTTCGGCCAAATTCTCCTTGCACTCCAAGATATTTGGGGACCAACCCAATAGATTGCTCTAAAAACTGACAGGTCCAATTCTGAGAAAAACCTCCGATCTTTTGATGATCCTCCATAAAAACAATGCGCCCCTTAGTTTGTTCTAGTAACCCTTTCCACCAAGAAAATTGCGGCCGTGTTAAAAAACCCGGATGAATTACCATAGCCCCGATTTGTTTCTCATCAAGAATATGAGCAGCCTCCAAGGCTTGCGGGATTAATGTCCCCATAGCGCAAATTAACACTTTTAATGTGGAATGCGGGCGATAACAGATCAGCGGATCCCTTAAACTCAAAGACGCAAGTTCCTGTTCATTACCATAGTGAATTGGAAAGTTCTCTCTTCCTAGAAAAAAAACATAACTTGGTGGAACTTGGCCCATTTGGCGCAATTTCCAAAATTCCTCTATTGCCAACAACACTCTTTTTTCGGCTTCCACAGCACAAGAAAGGCTCCACACCTCCAAATGAGGAATACCCAAGGTCATTCCTAGATAATTAAGGGATTGATGACTAGCCCCATCCGCCGCATCTTGAAAGCCAATATGGGAAAAAATTGCAATCACCGGAGACTGGGACAATGAAGCCATTATCAACGGCAAGGCCCCCTTGGTAACACCAAATTGGGCAAAAGTATCCACCACCGGAACTAATCCTAGTTTCGAACACCCAGCCGCTGCAGAAACCATGTTGGCTTCAGCTACTCCCACATCGAAACTTGAGCCTGGAAATTCTTTACGAAAACCCAACACGCCCGTACTTCCGGGAAGATCACTCGTTATATTTAATACCGGAATGCCGCCCTTTTTTGCCCGAATTAAGGCTTTTGAAATCCCATCCTGAACCTTACTAGAGGGTAACTTTTTCCAAAACGCTATTGTGTTACCGGACGAATATGACGCCGACTTTCCTTGATTTTCCTTCCTTTTTAATTCATCACACCATACTTCAAACTCTTTAGGAATCGGATCGGCTTGATAAATTTCACTAATAACAGACCAAACCTGATCCGCAGACTTTAGGGAAAAGCCATGGCCTCCAGTAACACTATCAACTGATGCTTTATGACCAAACCCTTTGACTGTTTTACACCATAAAACTACCGGTTCTCTCGGATTATTAAGGGCTTGTTGAATAGCCTCGTAAATTGCTTGGTAACAGTAATGTAGATCATGACCTCGATCAACTTTTACCACCTTCCAGCCCAAAACTTCTAATGCACCAAAAGTGGGCTGCATGGAAAAACTATCCTGATCAATACGGCCTGAAAGCTTGGTATTATTATCGCTAATGATCAGTAAGTAGGGGGCTAAGTACCCTTTCTGAGCGAATCCGGGAATCGAAGCCAACACCTCGCGGGCTTCTCCCTCCATCAAGGCCCCATCGGACGCTAAAGTGATGGTCACACGATTCCATTTTTTTTGATAAGCATCGGCAAGAGCTAAGCCGTGGCTCTGTGCCAATGCAGATCCCAATGGGCCATTACTGAGTAACACCCCTTGAGGAAAGATATGACATTCTCCATGACCAGTAAGGGGGCTATTAAGGGAGCGAAACTGCCACAAATCAGTAAACTGCAGTCCAGCAAAACCGTAATTTGCCTTCACAGCATAATGAATATTTTCACAGTGTCCGGCATCATTAATAATATGAAAATATTCATACCAAGGCTCACGGTTACTCCTCCCACCGCCATGCCCTGCCGTTTGGCCTAAGGGGGAAGAAAAGGCTATAGCATAAAGTGCGGAAACAATTTCCGCAAAAGCCGAAGGACCCCCAAAATGACTGGCCGCCCCCCCACTGGCTGCATACATATCCATAATCAGTAACAGGGAGCGCATCGCCCTAGGATCACTAATTTTTACCACTCCCGGATGAAGATTGGATCGGTATTCCACAAAAAAATAGGGATCCCGCGAGGGGTTACCTGCTAAAGATAGAGGATAGCGCGATAGAGTACGAGAGCTGATTTCTTCAGACACGCGTCCTCATGTTATCGTCTTTAGCGCAAAAGGCAATAATCTAATGCAACTGCAAAAAACTGCAAAAAACTGCAAAAAAAAATCCCCAGGGGAGGTCATTAACCTGGGGATTTGTTTACTTCTAACTAACTTCTGCTGAAGTTGCTAACAAACAAATCAGCTTACATCATATCCATTCCGCCCATTCCTCCGGCTCCTGGAGCTGACGGAGATTTCTCCTCTTTCTTGGGCGCTTCCGCAATCATAGTTTCTGTAGTAAGCATTAAAGAGGCAACGCTTGCTGCATTTTCTAATGCACATCGTACCACTTTAACGGGATCAATAACACCGTCTTTGAGTAAATCAGTGTATTCATCGGTAAACGCGTTGTAACCGAATGTGGCTGATTTATTTTCTAAAACCTTATTCATCACAATAGCTCCATCCAAACCAGCGTTTACAGCAATCTGACGAATAGGCTCTTCACAAGCTCGCTTGATGATCATAGCTCCGAACGCCTCTTCATCATTGAATTTGCTCTTATCGATCTTCTGAGCAGCTCGTAATAATGCAGTTCCGCCACCAGCAACAATACCCTCCTCAACAGCAGCACGAGTGGCGTTCAATGCATCTTCTACTCGAGCCTTCTTTTCTTTCATTTCTACTTCGGAAGGAGCTCCCACGTGAATAACGGCAACCCCTCCAGCCAACTTAGCCAAACGCTCTTTTAATTTTTCTTTATCATAATCGGAAGTGGCCTCTTCAATCTGAGCCTTAATTTGAGCAATACGTGCCTCAATTTCAGATTTCTTTCCGTTACCATCAATAATGGTGGTATTGTCTTTATCCACTACCACACGCTTAGCAACCCCTAAATCAGCCATGGTAGCTTGATCTAGCTTACGGCCCAATTCCTCACTAATAACAGAGCCACCAGTTAAAATCGCAATATCCTCTAACATAGCCTTACGACGATCGCCGAAGCCAGGGGCTTTAACTGCACAAACGTGTAAGGTTCCACGCAGCTTGTTAACCACCAAAGTTGCTAACGCTTCACCTTCCACCTCTTCAGCAACAATTAATAAAGGACGACCGGATTTTGCCACAGCCTCCAAAATGCCGATCATGTCCTTCATCGAGGAGATTTTTTTGTCATAAATCAAAATATAGGCATTCTCTAACTCAGCCTCCATTCGCTCAGGGTTAGTAACAAAGTAGGGAGACAAATAGCCACGATCAAATTGCATTCCCTCAACAACCGTAACCTCAGTCTTCGCAGTTTTGCTTTCTTCAATGGTAATCACTCCCTCTTTGCCTACTTTATCCATGGCGTCAGCGAGCATTTTTCCAATTTCCTTGTCGTTATTGGCGGAAATGGTTCCCACTTGGGCAATTTCAGCGCTCGACTTAATGGGTTTCGCCATATTCTTTAACTCATCCACGACAATTTCTACTGCACGATCAATACCCCTTTTAATGGCGGTAGGGCTGTGTCCCGCACTGACAATTTTCACTCCTTCACGATAAATGGCTTGAGCCAAAATCGTTGCCGTGGTGGTTCCGTCACCTGCCTGATCGTTAGTTTTACTCGCTACTTCTTTGACCATTTGGGCGCCCATGTTTTCGAACTTATTTTCCAGCTCGATTTCTTTTGCAACAGTAACACCATCCTTTGTAATCAATGGTGCTCCAAATGACTTTTCAATCACTACGTTACGGCCCTTTGGTCCTAAAGTGACCTTAACCGCATTAGCTAATGTGTTTACTCCTCTTAAAATACTGGCTCTGGCTTGTTCAGAAAACAATAACTCCTTAGACATAAAACTCTCCTTTTCGTATGTTTATTTTTTGTATTAACCTTAACTTTTTTACTTTTTAAGTTTTGTTTACCGATAGTAAAAATGTACCTTAGTTGATAATGCCAAGAATATCCTCTTCACGCATCATCAGATACTCTTGACCATTTAATTTCAATTCTGTTCCCGCATACTTACCGAACAGCACCTTATCGCCCACTTTAACTTCCAAAGGAAGCACTTTGCCGTCCTCCATAACACGGCCCTTCCCTACTGCAACAATTTCACCTCTTTGTGGTTTTTCTTTGGCAGTATCAGGTATGAAAAGTCCTCCAGCCGTTTTTTCTTCTTCCGCGACGCGTTTAACAAGAATACGATCGTGCAAAGGACGAACCGAAATTTGTTGTGACATAAAAAACCTCCTTCTCTGTTTCAGGAGGCAATTTGAGAATGCTTTTCGTTTTGTCAAGTATGATCGTACCGAAACCGCTTCCTTCCTCCAAAATTGATCCATTAACTTAAACTGATGCGGGCTTATTTTTCTTCAGGAAATGGCTTTTTTCTCTCCGACTCGCTAAGCCTTCGCACATAAGTAACATTCCCATTTTGATCAACCCTAACATCATATCCGCCATACCACGCATTGCGTCTAAACTGCCAAATATAATACCTCCGATATTCCTGCTCCTGCCTATCATTCTGTTGCTGTGAGGCAAGCTCCTCTAACACTAAGTCCCGAGGGCTTTCAACCACAGTTGGCTTCTTCTCGCGAAACGGTTCAATACGCCTCTTCCATCCTTCGTCCTCGGCAAAAAGAGGGTACTCTTTACCATTTGCGCCAAGTTCTTGATTAAAAATATTATGACCCGGACGCAAAAATTCTTTTTTTAATTCAACCTCCCTCCGACTCCGCTCAAATTCAATCCGATAGTAGGTATTTTTCAAGTGCTGATCAGCCTTTTGATCCCAATCAACTCGTTTCTTTAAGTCAGTATCCAAATCCGAGGGGGACGGGTTATTTTTTTTCTCCAAAGGGGCACTCCGTCGCTCCCCCACACCAGGCTCCAGATCAAAAAAATACTCTGGCCCCTTTAAGGCTAACCAAATGGACAATAAGATGAGCAACACCCCAACGATAATGCGCATATCTATAGATCAACTATTTAAATTAGCATCCATTATACTCTCGGCAACCAAATGCGAAACTCAGTTCCAGCACCAACTTCCGACTCAAAGTCTATGCGTCCACCATGTTGCTCGATAATCCCATAGCATATGGAAAGTCCAAGCCCAGTCCCTTCGCCTGCCGCCTTTGTGGTAAAAAAAGGTTGGAAAATTTTGCTTTGATGTTCAGGAGCAATACCTTTCCCAGTATCACGAACAAATATAGTTGTTCCACTATCATCATCGACCGCTCGAATAGTAAGGGTTCCCATGTTACCCATTGCCTGGATGGCATTCAAAATCAAATTAAGTAACACTTGACTAAACTCGCTCGGCTGACATAGCACAACCAGTTGCTTGGGCACATTCAAAACAACTTTTATTTGAGTATTTTTAATTTTGTGACTAAGCAACACCAAAGCAGACTCGACAAGCTGATGCAAGTTCACAAGCTCTTTTTGGGGCTGAGAGCCTCGCGCAAAAAAACGCAAACCCTCAACAATTTTCTTAATACGCACCAATCCTTTCTCCATTACATTAATTAACGACTCAAAGTTATCAATGTTTTTTTTTAAATTAGGGTTACTTTCTGGAAGATTATCCAAATATGCAGTCAACTTGAGAAACAACTTTTTTAACGACGACATATTTGAATAGATATAGGCTACAGGATTATTAATTTCGTGAGCAATTCCCGCCACCAAAAGCCCCAAGCTACTTAATTTTTCAGATTTCACAAGAAGTGCTTGAGTGGTTTTTAACTCTTCGATTTTTTTCAACAAGTTTTTTTGCGCCTGCTGGACGTCTTGAATCAATTGTGAAATTGACTGACCTAAAGCATTAATTTCAGCATAAGGACCAACATGAAATATGCCAACCCCTCCCTCATTCATCGCCCTTTTTGTAACATCAACAAGTTGATTGAGTGGGCTAATGATATTGTTAGAAACGTAGGCTACTAAAACAACCAAAATGAGCACCACTCCAGCTAAAACCAACGACAATGAAAATAAGACGCGGGAAATGGCCTCTTTCCAAGAAACTTTTGAACTTGCTGTTACCACAAAAAATTCATCCTCTCCCCAAGCGATTTTATTAGCTAACACAAGGGAAGGAATCCCCTCAAGAATAACTGGAACTACCTCTCCCCACTTATTTTGCAAAGCCGATATAATTTTGAAAGGCAAGGCAGACCAATTATTAAGTATTCCCCTTTCACCGCGGTCAAGAACAGCCAAGTCCACCTGGCGTTTGGTTCTTATCAAGTCCAAATCTTTTTGGCGAATATCAAAGGTAAATTCTACAATCCTCTTTTGCTTACTCATTGCCTTTATCATTGAAAAACTTAGCTTTCTCTTCTGAAAAGCCCTCACAATCAAGGCACTTCTCTGTTTGATTAAATGCTTCAATTGACTAGCAACAAGACCACTTCTTCCCGCGCTTGGCTCAGGAAAGGCCACCCAATCTCCCCGTTCGTCCTGCTGAGCTGAGGTAATTAATCGCCCCGATCCGTCATAGATGGCAGCAGCATCCAACTGAAACTTTTCGGCAACGGATTTTAGGCGATCCGAATCCACTCCTGTTACCGTCGTATGTTCAAAAAACTCAAAAGCCTGCCACAATCTTGATTCCCCAGAGCGAACTAACTGAACAAAGTCTTCAAAACCTGCATTGAGTCGAAAATCAACCTCCTTTTGATAGGTGTCCCGAAAAATGTCTAATAAAAAATAGGTTACCACCAACATGGGAACCAAAGAGAACAAAAAAAACCAAAGTATGAGTGTTGACTTTAATGAACGCAATGTTACCTCAGATGAATCTCTAAGACGATACGACTCTTACCCTCTGGTAACAGTCGAGGATGAGGATCTTTCGACCAAATAAGTTGACCTTTTAGACTTTTGAGATACTCATGAAGCATATTTTCCTTATCCTGATTGAATATAAAATGGTAGTAGCATATGTTTTCTGCCTTTTTCCAACCCAACTCCACTCGACCAGCCCTTTCAGGATTTAATTGATTGAGCCAATTCCCAAACGCCTCCTGATCAAATTCTCCTTGAGGGAGCGTCAAACGAGCCCGTACCACAAATGAACGCAAAGGAGGGGAAACAGTGGTATTTTGTATCATATTCTGAGTGTTACCACTAACATGCGTGGCCGGATCTCTCACAGCATTTGAGCTATTTGAGCTATTTGAATTATTTGATTTATTTGAGTTAACGGCGAATGAATCGCTAGCCTTTTTGTTCTCTACTTCATCGTTACTCAGTGGCGCTCTCGATTCTAACGCGTTTCCAGCAACAAGTGAACCATCTCCTCCTTTACTTGTTTCTTTAATATCAAAGTAGGACAAAACCGAGGATAGTGATACTTCCTCTTTTATTTTGTTCAAGGTAACAAAAACGGAAGTCTCATTTTGAGGGATGTCCCTCTCGTAGAAATTAAAAAAAAACACCGTAAGTGTGAATGCAACCACTACAACAACTGGCGCAAATTTTACGGTCACTGATGGAATTTGGCGAGCAACCTGTTGCCAAGGCTTTAATCTCTCATTTGTGCCAGAATAATTTAATGCCTCCCGGCTTAATTCTAACTCCTTGAGACCCAGCTTACTTCGTAGCTCCAGTAAATAAGAACAGGCTTTCTGAGTTTTTTTAAATTTTAAAGACAAACGAGAATCAGTCAGCAAAACATCCGTTAACTCAGCACTTATCTTCTGGTTCCCAGGGGAAAGTAAAAGCCACTGCACTAAACGAATTTCAAGGGTTGCCCGATTCACAAATTTGGACTTCACGATAACTCCTCACCCAATAACACAAGACCTTCACTTAGTGCGATTAATGTTTGATGTGCCGATCTTTTCAATATTTGGGATACTTGTTCTTCTGACTTTCTTAGAATTCCCATAAAAACCACAACATCAGCAATGTTCACAGAACTTTTGCGAATAAACCGAAGCCAAGAGGAAAAGTCAAAATCAATCTGCAAATAATCCTGCAACCTCACTAAGGCCAATGAAGATTCTGGCCGAACCAACAGGGTGCGATTCGCTTTTTTACGCAATTCCAACACACGCCTCCAATCGGCTATTTCATCGGAGGACGATGGTCCCATTTTATGCAAAACATATTGAGTCAAACGATCATCTAAGGTGGTTAATAAGAGGAATATAGACCACTGTCGTGGAATCTCGTCATTCAATGCGCACTCTTCTTGACTCGCAATTTTTAAACTGGGGAACGGAGCCATTACCCCGGCAGTCCTTTCTCTATTCGCTCAACATGCATAGTAACCTACTCAATCGTCAATTGCCTTAATAGCTCAGGCTCTTCTAAAATTCGACCTGAACCACGCACAACGCAGGTTAAAGGATCCTCAGCAACGGTAACAGGCAAACCGGTTTTTTCTCGAATCAAAATATCTAAATTGGCCAACAAAGCCCCTCCTCCTGTTAAGACAATACCGTTGTCCACAATGTCTGAGGCTAACTCTGGCGGGGTTTTTTCCAAAGCGGTTCTTACGGCATCGACAATTTCACTCAATGGATCCATAAGGGCATCATTCACCTGGGAGCTAGTGATTTCAATAGTTTTAGGAGCCCCAGCCACAAGATCTCTTCCTTTAATTTCCATTACTCGTTCTTCCTCAAATGGATAGGCATTCCCAATAGCAATTTTAATGTTCTCTGCGGTTCGCTCCCCGATCAACAAGTTGAACTGCCGACGAACGTAATTCACAATGGCTTCATCAAATTTATCTCCTGCAACCTTAATGGATTTACAATAAACAATACCACCTAAGGAAATAACAGCCACTCCCGTGGTACCACCACCAATCTCTATTACCATATTTCCCGCTGGCTCTGTAATGGGTAACCCAGCTCCAACCGAAGCTGCCATAGGCTCTTCCAACAAATATACCTCGCGAGCCCCAGCATTCTGAGCGGCCTCACGCACTGCGCGCTTTTCTACTTGGGTAATACCATAAGGCACACAAATAATAATTCGCGGTTGATAAAATCTTTTTCGTTCCCCCAAAGCCTTTCGGATAAAGTATTTTAACATATGCTGGGTGATTTCAAAATCAGCAATCACCCCATCTTTAATGGGTCTAATTGCCTTAATGTTACCGGGAGTTCGGCCCAACATGTCCTTGGCCTCTTTACCAACTGCCTTTACGCGATTTTGCCCGGCTCGATAATTGACTTCTACTGCTACTACCGACGGCTCGTTAAGAACGATTCCCTCTCCACGGACATAAACCAGACTATTGGCTGTACCCAAGTCAATAGCAATATCATTTGAGAAAAATTCCGAAAGTCCTGAAAAGAGCTTCATACTAAAAGTTTAGGCCCGCTACTAAATCGAGTCAACGCTTGAGCACAGATCGCCAGTCCGAACCATTTTCTATCTCCCGGTTCAGCTGGAACCACTGTTCCTCAAAATGACTTTGGTCATAATGCTGACCCAGCTCGGGAAAAACTTTTAAAAATCGATCGCGATAACCTAGACCATGATCACGCTCCCCTAAAAATAGGGGGGTACGCCGAAAATAAAAATCCCTTAAGGACAGGCACATCGTATTTTCCCAAGCATAAAAAATTTCATATTCCCAGTAACCTCTTTTGCTTCCATATCGCTCCGGAAATCGCAAGGACTCTGGACCGAATCGGTCAACCAATTTTTCAGCCTCCATGGTACTCAAAGACTGGGTCTTTGCTAATAACTCTGTTACCAAATCATCTTTAAACGCTAAATAATCACTTGGAACAAGATCATTTAATGGTCTTTTTGTATCCGACTCCGCAAAGGCTATCTGTAACTCAAGGGGAAACCGGGAAAGACACTCAGTGACCGCCTCCTCAGCTATTTTTCGATATGTGGTGTACTTGCCACCTGCTACCCACCACACCCCACCTTCATACCATATAACATGTTCCCTAGAAGTTTTGCCTACCGACTGGGCGTGATCCTTAACAAGGGGACGCACCCCTGCGTAGGCGGCAATAATGTCGCATTCACTCAATTGAGCCCCAGAAAAATAGGAACGCACAACTTGCATTAAATAGTTAATATCCTCTGCCTCAACTCTGACCTTACCTGGATCTTCGGAAAAATCCGTGTCAGTGGTGCCTACAATAACCATATCATGTCGGGGAATAGCAAAAACAATACGCTCCTCAACCCCCATCACCACCGCTGTTGGCAAAGACCAACGCTCTCGATGGAAGGTAATGTGAATACCTTTGGATGGACGTAATTTGTTCATGTTACTTTTCAAAATATTTCGGCGCAAAATATCGGTCCACGGACCCACGCAGGCTACCACCTGACGCCCAATAATGGTCTTAAACTCTCCTGTTAGTTGATTTTGCACACGAAGGTGGCATCCCTGCTCACTCTCCCAGAACTCACAGGCCTTAACATAATTTGCAGCGGATAGGAGTTGGGTTTGATAAGCCGACCGCAAAGTTTCTACCACTAGCCGATCATCATCCATATAGCCATCAAAATAAATAAACCCCCCTAATAGATCTTGGGTCTGCAGTTGAGGATATTCACTCTTAAGAGTTTCTGCTGAAAGAAACTCATGAATCTTTGGAGTGCGAAATAAAGCAAGCCCATCATAAAGCCATAGTCCAACACGTAGCTTCCACAACGGCACGCGGCTTTTTTTATAAACCGGTAACAAAAATTTTAATGGGTGTACCAGATGAGGAGCTATTTTGAAGAGCAAAGCTCGCTCCGATAAAGCTTCAAACACTAAGGGAAACTCCAAGTTTTCTAAGTATCTAATACCACCATGTATTAATTTGCTAGAGCGAGATGAGGTGCCAAAAGCAAAATCATTTGCTTCAACCAAAGCCACCTTCATTCCCCTGGAGCAAGCATCTCGAGCGATTCCTGCTCCATTGATACCACCCCCAACAACAATAATGTCAAAATACGTTTGATCGAAATCCCTCCATGCCTTTTGTCTTTCTTCGAAAGAAAATTTTTGACCCGACATTGCTATTTTTGTTGTTTCTCTGTCATTTTTATTTAATTTTGTTATTTCTATTAAATCACTTAGTTGTCGCAATAAAAATTCTGCCCTCCCAGGGAATTGGCTTAAATGAAGATAAGGCATTAACGAGTTTGCTGTCATCAGATGGAAAAAATACACCCTGCAAATGCTTTTCTCTTGATAAGCGATAAATCAGCTCAATTAAAGAATCCCTGGCTTTTAAAGAAGTGGTAGCCAAGTACTCGACCCATAACACCTGGGTATAACCGGAAAAAAACAATAGCGGTTGAGCCAAAAAAAAACCCATAAGATGCCCATCTTCATCACATATTTTAAATGACCAACCCAATGGAATATAGTGTTTGAGCGATTCTTCCCTTGCACTAGAATGCCAAAGGCGGAATTTCCTCTCAATGTCATCTGGAAAAATTTCCTTAAACCGCGCCTCTTCGAAGCGGAGAATCTCATCAATATCTTTTTGTTGAAGTATTTCGTACATCCACGCCATAATTGGGATAATATCGGTCAATTCGAAATTGCCCTTATTTTAGGAGGTTTTTTTTGGAGTACAACACTTTTTCTCAAAGAGTTATCGATACGATCCATCAAAAGTTAGAGGAACATTTAAGTAAAAACTCCACAACAATTGCCGCCTTTGATGCTGATGGCACCTTGTGGGATACGGATGTAGGAGAGGGTTTCTTTCAATTCCTTATTGATCAACGCGCTATTAGCTTACCACCTGATCCCTGGGCGGTGTATCTGAGCAAAAAAAGGGTAAATGCCCTGGATGCCTATTTTTGGCTAGCGGAAATTCTTATTGGTCAACCCCTAT
>JANWYU010000099.1 GCA_025055135.1 Pseudobdellovibrionaceae bacterium
AAAAAATTTAAAAAATATTAATGTGATGATACCATTGAATCGCTTCGTAGTGATCAGCGGCGTTAGTGGATCAGGAAAATCTTCGTTACTTATTGAGACCCTTTATCCAGCTTTAGCACGAGAACTTAATATCAAAGCCCCGCAACCCCTTCCTCTAGCATCGTTAGATGGTCACACCTTCCTAAAGAATGTGAGCGTGATTGATCAATCACCCCTAGCTCGCAACTCACGCAGTCTACCTGTTACCTATTTAAAGATGTTTGATGAAATCCGTAATTTGTTTTTAACCCACCCCATCGCGATTCAATATCAAATCGATCCTGGTTACTTTAGTTTAAATGTTGAAGGTGGGGGTCGGTGCCCTCATTGCAAAGGCTTAGGTTTTCAAGAAATAGATTTGGTCTTTCTTGATACCGTAATCTTACCATGCGAACACTGCCAGGGAGAACGGTATAAAGCGGAGGTAAAGCAAATCACTTACAAGGGTTACCATATAATCGATGTATTAAATATGACTTTTGATCAAGCTTTCGATCTATTCGCCGATCGACCAGGGTTACGTTACCAAATCCAAACATTAAGGCAAGTCGGTTTAGGTTACTTGAAGCTTGGTCAGCCAATTTCCACCCTCTCAGGTGGAGAAGCTCAACGATTAAAAATTGCAAAAGAATTATTGTTTAGTTCCCCAAAAAGACAATTATATTTATTAGATGAACCAACCACTGGTCTTCACTTTCGCGAAGTTGAACAACTCATCAACGTACTTCATCAGCTAGTGGATTCCGGGGCCAGTGTGGTCATGATCGAGCATAATTTACAAGTACTTCGCTCTGCAGACTGGATTATCGAACTCGGCCCTGAGGGAGGTGATAATGGTGGATATTTATTGGCACAAGGATCACCTTACAACCTAAAGAGTAACAAGCATTCGATTACTGGTAAATATTTGTAAAACATTTAACTCCATCGACAAACCCCAATAGGATCTTTGTCCTAAACCATAAACCCTCTAAATTTCTAAAATTGTATGTTTGGATTGATTAGGATATACTAAACCCGCATGCTCAGTTTATTCTTAGCGATCATTTCCTTAAAGCTTTTAGCTACTGAATATCCAAATCATTACAATTCAATACCAGCTTTTACACAGCAAAATTGTTACATCATTATAGAAACCGAGTACCGGGATGGCACCAAAAAGCGCACCCCATCAGCTTTTTGGGTTGAGAGCAGAAACGACTGCGAGAAAAAACGGAAGATATTAAGTAACAATTATTTTCCTCAGATTATTAAGAAAATATCGTCTCAAATTTATTATTATAAGCCATGAAATATCAAATTGCTTCTATCAGTCTTACCCTTTTAATTAAAGTTAATTTGCTCTTCTACCCCACAAGCATGGCCTCACCTTCAAATAATAAACAAGAGGATTGTTACCCCACTGGACGAACAACCTTTATTTTGCCTGGAACTGAAAATATTATTAAAATATCAAGATCAAAAGATTTTGCTCTTCTTTATCACCCTCATTCTGATCAATTTCATATTTTTTTCTTTAAGGATAGAAGACTTACTGGTCCATTTCGAAAAGAGCCTGGCTCTTTCTTAACCATCACCAAAAATGGTTTAATTGCTCGCAATAAGCCAATAAATGTGGCATCGGTATCGGCCCCAAGTCTTATAAAAGATCTTGTAGCAGTTATTGTGGATCCCCACGATAACATGAAAGAAAAAACCATTGCAGGATTGTTCGTTGGCGATGAATCAATTTTTAGACCCGTAAAATGGATCGATAATCAAACCCTTCTTTATGTAGGAATGGAAACAAACAACCAAAGGTTATTGAGCCTCGATCATAATGTGGATGTAAGGATGATAAATGAAAATACACCACAGGTACTTTACCATAACAAAAACCATCAGTTGGCAATTACCAACGGTCAACGCATTTTAGCCAACATCTCGTTCAAAGAGAAAATGGTTAAGGACGCCACTATGGGGATTTTTTCTCACGACAATCGCTTTTACGTAGCCGCTGTACAGATTCGCAATCAACCCGCACCCACTCTTCTTATAGTGGACCTTGTGAACGAAAAACATCGATTCATTGATCTCCCCTCCCAAAACCAACAAGATGTTGAAGTTCTGGATTTAAACCTTTCCCAACACCAATTTTCAAAAAATTCTAAGTATTTTTTACTTTATGGTGGAAAACATGCTCAAACTCCAATTACTGTGTTAGATTTGGAAACAGGTTCTATGCGCTCCTTGCCAAACGTGAAACTCACAAACGCTTTGTTTAATGAGTTTGATCATATTTGTGGGGCTGAAAGACGTGAAACATCAGAGCCACAAACATCTGGTTGGCACTGGAGCTGCTGGGATTTCGAGGGAAAAAAACGTCTTTATTCTCAAAAACTTGACCACTATGTGATTGACTCTCGAGTATATCTGGTAGAGGGAAATTCCCTTGTTTTAGAAAATACAGAAAGCACCTATTTAGAGAGCCAGGGAAAGCAGTATTTTTATACCACTTTTAATACAACATGTCCCAAAATCGTTCCCGTAACATGCGACTGCACGAACATACACCCCGGTCAAACACTATCTGTACCGTTGGGTAACATCCAAAATCTAGCCTTAACTGCCGCATGCGCCAAAAACTTTCACCAAAAAGATTGGGAAAAACTTACTCCTCAAAAAAATGTAGATCAAATCGATGAGACCACTGCCCTTTTATTATTAAAAAGATTTTCCAAACCAGAGGGATTCAACATAGAGGAACATACCGGTATTCTCATAGGCATGATTCAAGCTGGGATCCACCGCAAATTCCCATCTCAATTTAAATCGGCCTTAGCTGGAGTTCTCTATCAATCAAATCAACTTTACAATACTCTTATTAACCGCTTCCCTGAGATTACCAAAATTGAAGAAGCTCCTGATCTCAGTTGTGTAACTGAAGAAGAAAGATCCAAAATTCGGGATGCCGCTTACCAATTCGCGCTTATCCAGATTCAAGACCCCGTATCAATGACTTACCACCGCCTAAACACAATGAGTTACCTGGTCAAAGATCTGGTTCCTGAGGGGCAAAAAGAAGAGCTTGCAGATAAAATAGCCAATCGAATGCTCTTTCTTGCGAAGATGCTACCTGTACTGCGTGAACTGCCCTCTTCAAAATTGTATCGCTTTGCTTTTAACAAGGCCAAACAAGCTTTAAACGTGCCATATCATGATATCACAGACGCCTTTGTTACTCGCCCAGGATTAGATGTGGTTAGGATTTATAAATTGGGTTTAGAACCATTTGATGGAGCTGAAAAAACAAATATCGGCATCTATGTTAAATCTGCGGGCACAGTTGACGTAAGCGAACTGGAGAATGAACACAATAAGGCGTTGGAGAAAACCCTCACTTGGAATTACGGTAATCGTGAATTTCTGAGTCACATAAAGTTGAAAAGCATAAAACCTGATAGGCCAATAGTAAAAAAAGATCCTTCTCCCGATTACGAAAAAATGTGGAAGGACGGGCATTTTTCTGGTTTAATTCTCTTTGGTTCCAGTATTGGCGAAAAATGGGTAAATAACACAATACTAGAATATACCAAATATTTCATGCGGGATAATCATTTTAAATTTGAACCTAAACCGATCCCAATTGATAATGTTACCCAATTTTTGCAAAAGCGTCTGCTCGATAAACAACCCATAGACTATTTTATAAAGGAAGCTCACTCAGACGGGGATACTCAAAATCTGTTTCGTCTACATAACAAGGGTTACCTATTAAGGGGGCATCGAACCATCAATGGCAAGAAGGAAACCGTAGAAATCGTAATCCCTGATCCAAATTCCAAAACCACGCTGATTTCCAACCAAGATTTTGGACAATGGATGCGAGAAAGGGAACGACTCAATGATTCAGACCTAATTTATATCAATGCCAGTTGTTGGAGCGCCGGAGATAAGGCTAAATGGGAAATTAGCGCTGCTGGCTCTTCTAATTTAATTAATATTGCTACATTAGGAACCGTGTTCACCTTCGTCAGCGATGATGATTCAGCACCTCGCTACCTTTTAGATGGGATTCGTCATCAACGCACCTATGCCCAAATTCGCGAGGAAATGAAAAAGGATCCCAAGTACCATGCGCGGATCAGTAACGTTTTTTTATTCCCAGATGAACCAGAATATCACGAATTAATTACCAAGTATGTAAACAGGCCAGTTGACTCAAACGTACAAACTTTTGTTAAAAAAAATTCAAAGTTGATTCCCTATAACATTGATGAGCCAAACCCCTAGTATATACTTTTAACTAAGGGAGTGCACCCAAGATTTAAAAAAATCGCCACGCTCCTCGAACGAACGAAATTCGTCATGACTAGTACCCCCAGGACTCAGCAATACCAGATCTCCTGTTTTTATTTTGCTCTTTAGAAAGCTCAACAAATCACTTAAGCTGGGATGGGTATCGCCCACTAGTCCACTTTTTTTCTGGATAAGGTGACGGGCCTCGCCGAAAAAATAGATTTTTACCCTCGGTAACTGTCCAAGGGAGCTCAGCCTTTCCCAATCTAAATTTTTGTCTCTACCACCTAGTAACAAGTGAACAGTTCCTTGAGAAACCAAATCACATGCATTATGCACGGCTTGCAACACGCTTTCAGTAGTGGTCGCCTTACTATCATTAATATAAATAATTCCCCTAGCATTGGTAACATATTCTTGTCGATGAGGGAGGCCAGGAAAATCAAGAATTGGCGTGATCCAATCCCGATCTGGCAACATTCGAGATAAAACGGCATATACCATTGCAATATTTTGTTGATTATGTTTTCCAATGAGCTTGGCCTTATGAAAGGGAAAATCTTTTAAATCCGCAGGATCCACCAAAACTACTTTTGTTTTTTCTGATTCAGAGGTCAATTCTGCTTGATGCTGCATCCAAAAACTGAGCAGATCTCCGCCCCTTTTGTTAAGGAATAACTGATGCCTAGTAATCGGCAAAAGTTGAAATTTCACGCGATAGTATTCCTCAAGAGAAGCATATCTCTCCAGATGGTTTGGTAACAAATAGGTGATTATGGAATAATCGCTCGTAAAATAATGTATGTTCTCTAAGTGGAAACTTGAAAGCTCAACACACAAATAGGGACTTGATCGACCCTTGGTAACCTTATGATATATATAGTCCGATAGGGGTGTTCCTAAATTACCTCCAGCAAATACATTGGGAAAATAAACATTTAAGGCCGATCCTAGTAATGCCGTTGTGGTGCTTTTTCCTACCGACCCCGTAACAGAAATAATGGTTTCGTGATCTATAAAGAAGGAACTGATATCAATGTCATTAAGCAAACGACAATACTCAGGCACCCGACTTTTAAATGGACCTAAGGGAATTCCCGGAGAAACGACCAATGAGGAGTAACCTTTTTCTTCTATCAATTCAAAATCAAATTTTGGATAGTTGGGAAGTCCATCGTCATAGGCATCTAATTTTTCCAGTCGATCTCCCAGAAGACTTAAAAGACGGTAACTAGAAGTACCAGAACGTCCCATGCCAACAACGGCAACTCGAGTTCCGGTAACATCAAGTAATCGATCAAAAAATACCTCAGACACAATTTACCTTAACCCAGCAATTTTAGAGCCAATTGCGCCAAATTGTTAGCCTGCCCTAACACACTGACGCTAGCCTGCATAAGGATATTATTGCGGGTTAACTCAGCCGCTTCAGCAGCAATATCAGCATCACGGATGCGCGAATTGGCGGCCGCGTAATTTTCTTCGGTCACTGATAAATTTTGCGATGTGGAAAGTAAACGGTTTTGAAGGGCTCCAAAGTTTGCCCGAATGGCATTCACTGATGTTAGGGCATCATCCACTCGATTTAGGCTCATTTGGGCACCCTCTTTGGTAGCAATGGTCTCCGCAGCAATTCCTAACGCCTCCAGCGTTGCGTTAGCGGCAGAGGCATTAAAACTGATGCGATCCTTGAAGGGATCATTATGAACCCCTACTTGAATATCAATAATGCCACCGGTTCCATTCAAGAGATCATAGCCATTAAAGTTAGTTGAGTCTGCAATACGCTCAATTTCTGCCTTTAACTGCTGATACTCAACGTCTAAGAATTTCCTTTCCGTATCCCCCAAAGTATCAGAAGCCGCCTGAACAGCCAACTCCCTCAGCCGAATGAGCATGGAGGAAACTTCATTGAGTGCTCCTTCCGCAACCTGAACCAAACTAATCCCATCATTAGCGTTACGATTGGCCTGACGATAGCCTCTAATCAGACCCCGTAAATTCTCACTGATGGCCAAACCTGCTGCATCATCCGCAGCCTTATTGATCCGATAGCCAGAGGCCAATCGCTCAAGAGATGTGCTCATGGCGCGCCCAATCACTCCTAAATGTTTTTGGGCATTAAGAGACTGAACATTGGTGGTAATCCGTAAACCCATGATTTCCTCCTTGAATCATCGCCCAATTCTTGAGCTACCTCACACCTCCTGCATGAGTTCCGATTTCACCATCGGCTAACCTTCACCACAAGAAAAGTCCAGAAAAAGTCGGGAGTCACACACCTAAAGCCAGCGCCAGCGGCAACTCCCTTTTCTCTATCGACTACATCCATCCACAACCATGCTGGTAACTCACCCTTTATTGAATAATGACCCGAAGGTTTACACCTGTGTTCTTCACTAATTCTACTTGAGGTTGGGCAACCACTTTTTTTACCAAAGTCCTTAATTCATGTGCACTATTAGAAAGCAACTGAACTTCCTCGGAAGGTAGTATTTCAAAAATTCGCTCAGAATTAAGGGATCCAGAAACCAAAGCCATTCGGGTTGCCAACAAACCACCTGTGATAGCTATCGCCACTAATCGACTGTGTTTCCCATCTCCTCCAGAGGTCGATCGAATCTGATCTACCTGATACCACGATTCTCCCTCGTCCCATGAGGTTTGTTGGGGAACCATACCAACTACAAAAAACCCAGACCCAGCATCCATTTTATTGCGACGTATCTCAATTTGAACCTCATTGAGGCCTCCAAATGCTACCGAATTCATTAATCCCAAGATGAACGTTCCACCTTCTTTGGGATCGATTTTCACATCACGCAACTTCAAAAGACTGCGAGAAATACCTCCCACTCCTACTAAAATTTCAACACGGGATCTGTTGTTAATGAGATCAAGGGGGAGAACCACTCGATCGATCTTTTCTTTGAGAGATGGTTCTGATCCCGTCTTGAAAAACTCCATTTGCGATATCGCCCGGGATCCTAAGGCCAATGCCTCAATCTCACCCTTTCCATTTAGAATCGCCATGAGCTCCGTCTTCATCCTCATGGATTGATAGGGTTGCTCTATGATGCTCTGATCCTTGCTCAGGGTAACGCCATATGATTTCGCCAAATTGCGAATTGTTTCCGAACCGCTCAACGTTTTTAATAGGGAGTCCGCGGCTCGCGCTGCGGCCTGAGCGGTTTTTAAATCAATATCTAATGAGACTTTAAATAACTCTTGTTGATAAAAAATAGCGCTCTCTGTTTGAGCCTGCGCTAAAGGACCTCCCATCACGCCCAACAAAAAAATTCCAACGACATTTTTTAAGTACAAAAATCGTCCCTTGTTTGTCATTTTTTGCTCCTTTCTTGAGTCGCATTCCGTCGATACTTTAGTTTAAGCACTAATCGAAATGCGGCTAACGTCGTTCATGGAACGACAGAGGCAAAACTTAGGCCAACACTTCAAAGCCTAGGGCTTTTTGAAACCGATTAAGAATGCTCTGAGAGTCCTGACTAGTCGTTAATTCTTTATTATAGTAAAGATTAAACTCTAAGGAAAGTTTACTTTGCTCATCGAAATCATAATGTTGCATCAATAAATTCCATTGGGCATGCCCTGAAAAATCCGGAAAAAATGCATCCCCCGCGATGGGCCCCGTTTTAATCCGTGTTAACACAATCCAACGACTGAATGCCAAAAATTGCCGATACAATTCCGCCCCCCCAATACAATAAACGATGTCTGAAGAAAACCCAGGAACCTCCTGTGCCTTTTTTTGAGTAACACGAATCGCCTGGGCAAGGCCATCAACAACGGTAACATGGCTCTCTATTTCATCTTTGGCTACTTTTAAAGGTCCTTCTCCCTTTTCTACTGAGTAACGCCCCACCCAATCAGCCAACCAAAGCTCCTTGGGGGTTCTGGAAAACACCACATGAAACCTGTTGGGAAGAAGTTTGGGGAGACTCAAAAAGGTATTTTTGCCCATCCAACAGATGGAACCTTCGGTCATGGCTCTAAAAAATCGGAAATCCTTTGCACTACGCCAGGGAATTTTTTGCCGGTAACCAATCACCCTATCCTCATTACACGCAGCGATTAAAGCTAAGGGAATGGGAACTGAAGTGATCAATCCCTTTTCTGTTTCTGGGTGCATGACAATCCTTACGAATGATTTACACCGCTACCTCAGCACGAATTGCTGGATAAGGATCATAGCCTATGATTTCTATATCTTCATATTTAAAATCAAAAATATTTTTAATTTGTGGATTTAATTTTAAGGTGGGTAACTTACGGGGAGTTCGTGTCAGCTGCAACTTTGCTTGTTCCAAATGATTAAGATACAAATGAGCATCTCCTAAGGTGTGAATGAATTCACCTACTTCTAGATCACACACCTGCGCTACCATATGAGTCAACAACGCATAACTAGCAATATTGAATGGCACACCTAAAAACACATCGGCACTTCTCTGATACATCTGGCAGCTTAAACGACCTTCAGCTACATAAAACTGAAAAAAGGCATGACAGGGCGGAAGGGCCATCTGATCGATTTCCCCGGGATTATAGGCCACAACTAAATGACGCCGGGAATCGGGTTGTTTTTTTATTTGTTCAATAACTTGACTGATTTGATCTATCTTGCGCCCATCTGGAGCTTCCCACGCCCTCCACTGCTTTCCATAAATGGGACCAAGGTTTCCATCTGAGTCAGCCCATTCATCCCAAATGGTTACCTGATGCTCGTGCAGGTAACGGATATTGGTATCACCCTTCAAAAACCACAGAAGTTCATAAATAACCGATTTCGTATGTATTTTTTTCGTGGTAACAAGGGGAAATCCTTCTTGAAGGGGAAATCGCATTTGGTAACCAAAAATACTCAAAGTACCTGTCCCCGTGCGATCGCTTTTGCGAACCCCTTTTTCTAAAATCGTTCTTAAGAGTTGATGATATGTCTCCATGACTGCAATTATAGGTACCAAAGGGGAATTGAGGCAATTAATAAGCAGAATTTATTCCCGCGGAAGATAAACAAGCCACTCATTTTGAGCTCGTGCTAAAGACTCTCGGACCACCGCGCCTGACACATATCGGTATTGGACCGTCACAGCTTCGTACGGCCTCGGTTGTGATAAAATCATCCCCCCTCCCTTGGTGGGCCCATAAACAAGATTACCCATTTCATCAAAAAAGATTATCTCTTCTTGATTAATGGAGCCGTGGGACAAAGCTACCCAAACTTCTGCTACCTCATTTGGGCTATCGCCAAACAAACAAATAATTCCTCCTTGGTCGTTCAATAATCGATGATCTTCTGCTTTCACCAATTGCTCTAACCAGGCTTTGGAAAATAACGGAATTTTTTGTGTTTTGGAAATGTTCCCTGAAATGAGATAAGTAGCACTTAAGTAGTTTCCCTCACCCGCAGCGGCCAAGAACGTTCGATTGAGAGGGGTGTGGGAAACCATAACCTCCTGCCCCTCAATGGGGACCAATCCTTCGAATTGATCGGTAACCACAGCACTAGTAACCCCTTTTTTGGTAAGAAAATCGTGACCAGAAATTTTAATGGTCTGTAAATACTCCCTTATATGATGATCACCAAAGGAGTAATCCTGCTCTGGTATGTAAATTTCAATGGGAGCTCGCTCGTGAACAGAGAGTTCAACTTCTCCATAATAAAACCCCTCTTGATCAGAGATAGCAATGAAGAGTCCATGATGGGTGGTTTCTGAAAGATTGGGATCTGGCACTAAAAGATCATTTAAATAAATGATTTTTAAAAAAGGTGGTCCAACAACACGAACCCTAGAAAGGGCTTCTTGATCCATTCGCACCTGCCCTATGTGGAAACCATTACTCTTCCACCGTGGGAATAGGTGTCGCAACCAGTTTTGGTATCGTTGGACGTCTTTCTTCCCTAATAGTAACACCCTAGATTGGTGTCCCCATTTTTGGGGATAGGTTACCATCTGACCCTCTTCCGATTGGGCAAATAAAAGCTCAACCCCTCCACGCTCTAATGAACCAATATCTTTCCTACCAAGAGACCCCTGCTCATCACCCTTAAAAAATAAGGACCCTCTTCTCACCAACTGACGCCGTTTCCAGTGACCAGAGGGTGGAGGAGATCCAAACAGCTCATACCATTCAAAAAAATAAGTCTCTTTTATGGTGGGGCGAATTTCCAAAGCGTTCAGGGCGGGAGACCAAATGGAAGTTAGTTGAGAAATGGGCAAACGAGCCTCTCCAACAATGCTACCGTCACTTTCCACCATTTGAGCTACCACTTGACCTTTTGGTTCAGGGATTGGAACGTCATACTGAGCCCGATTCCACCTTATGGTAACCTTACCAGGCACTTTCGTTTGCCGGTCCTCACTGATCCAAAAGACCCTAAGATCACGCCCCGGCCCAAAAGGCACCTCCGGAGACAATTTTAATTGGCCGGACAAAACAAAATTGCGATCCGAAGCGGGCCGTGACACAAAAATACCAGGTTTACCATGGGAACTCCCTCCTAACATGAAATGAAGCCCCTCTCGCTGATCGATCCGTATGGGCTTGGCCCGATAAGTCACCGGGGTCGTCCATTCCACAAGCTTTTGATTTAAATCGATAACAGACTCATGTTCATATGCCTCTGCCCCAACCCCAGTGCCGCCTGCCGAATGCTGTAACCAATAAAGAGCCTGATAAAGGGCACGGGCCGGCGTCGGCGCTGACAGTCGGATCACCATGGGACGACTAGGCCGCAGTACCTTTCGATCGCTCAACTGCGGTGCATGAAAAATAACTACCGCTGCCAATACGGCGCCTAATCCCAATCCGGCCATCTCTTAAGCCAGGGTATTTAGAACGGTTTCAGGGAGTCAATGGCATTACGCTCAACCCGACCTTTCTCGAGATATAGTCTCAGCTCTTCGGCCAGTCGGTGAGCCAACGGTTCATTCTTTCTTACCATCTTCCAGGTGTCATTGATCTTCTCTTCCTCAATGACTTGAATCACAACATGATAGGGGCGCCGATCGCCCACGATCATAAATCGAGCAAAGGCCCGCCTTTCTTTTTTTATCAACGGACTAATTGATGTTACTGAATTGGGAGATGACGATGAACTCTCTAAATCGGCATCGAACAATGCCTCCCAATCCTCCTCTAAGTCTGAGGAAGGGCCTTTTGCTTTCTCTTTTGCGTTCTCTTTTTCATTTTTCTCTGCCGTTGCCGTTGCAGGCGACGTTTCGGATTTGAACCGGGACAATTCTCCCTTAGTAACAGGATCAGGGGAGATCGGAAGGTCTTCCTCTAGGATAAAATAGCGGCTTTCGAACCTTCTTTTTTTGTCATCGCTCCAACGCACCTCTACAGCCACAGCAGCAATAGCATGGCGCAATTCATCAAGGGAATATTTTAACTCCTTTACATGAACGCCACTGACACAACCAAATAGAAAACCATACAAAAATAATATGAGGGAGCGGAGTAACCGTCGGTTTAAACAAAATAAATACACACTAAAGCGATTAGCCTTTAAATTGCGCCGCATCTTTTAAAAATTGTTCTAACCCACGGTCCGTTAAGGGGTGTTGGACTAATTGCTGTAACACCTTAAAAGGAATCGTAGCAATGTGAGCCCCCAAGCGAGCGGCCTCTAAAACGTGGGTTGGAGTCCGCACACTAGCTACTAAAACCTCTGTCTGAAACCGATATTGGGCGTAAATATTAAGAATATCAGCAATAAGCCCCATTCCATCATGACCAATATCATCCAAACGCCCTACAAAAGGAGATACCATGGTAGCACCAGCCTTTGCAGCCAATAAAGCCTGTAAGGGAGAAAAACACAAAGTAACGTTAGTGCGAATTCCCAATTGAGATAACTTCTTCACAGCTATCAAACCCTCCTCGGTAAGAGGAATTTTCACCACCACCTTGGGAGAAATATCGGCCAACGCGCGCCCCTCGTTTACCATCTCCGCAGCTACTGTACTTAAAACTTCTGCTGATACCGGGCCATCAACAATCTGACATATCTCACGAATCACTTCGCGCAAGGGGCGTCCGGTTTTAGCAATCAATGAAGGGTTGGTAGTAACACCATCAACCCACCCACGCTCATAGGCCATGCGAATTTCCTTAACATCTGCCGTGTCAATAAAAAATTTCATAATAACCTCCCTCTCTCAAAGGTAACCCGTTTGGTTACACAAATTTACCAATAGTTGTTTTAAAGCCCTCCTCCCAAACCTGATCTAAGGAATACCATCCTGCTGTTTGTTTTAACAGCCACTGCCCTGCATACAAAGCGCCTAAAGCAAAGGCCTTGCGATCGAATGCATGGTGAGAAAAGCGCAAGATCTCATAATCACCTAGGGCAATAATACAATGTTCTCCCACTACCCCTCCCCCCCGCAATGAGATGGGCATGTTCAGCTTTTTCTCTTCAGGCAAATGTCGACGCAATTCCTGCCGAAGCATGAGGGCGGTCCCCGATGGAGCATCTCTTTTGGCGCGATGATGGATTTCTTCTATATCAAAGTCATAAACATCGTGTAACTGTGCCAAATGAGGAATGATCCGTTTCATTAGGTTAATGCCCAACGAAAAATTAGGACTCCATAAAACAGGTATGTGTTGAGCAGCATCACGAAGACCCTTTTCTAACTCAACAGATAACCCAGTAACCCCACATACATAGGGTCTCTCTAAAGATCGCACCAATCCTACATTGGGTAACACCACCTCGGACACTGAAAAATCAAAAAAAATATCAATTTCTCGAAGTACGGGAATGGTTTTAACCCCACCACGATAAAAATCATCGCTCAAAACATGAGTGAAACAAAATCCAGAAGGTTGCCGAGTTTTAAATCCTCCCCAAAATGCCTGCCACCCCTGAGCTCCAGCCAAAGCGCCCAAAAGCTGGCCCATCCTACCTGACGCCCCAAAAACACCAATTTTAATAGGAGCCGCCTGTCTCATGGGATGAGGCCTTCTTTCTCAAGCTCAGTACGTAAAAGCCTTTTCGTTTCTTCACTTGCCTGTACCAAAGGGAGTCGGCATTCCGGTGAACGCACAACCCCCATCAAATATAGAGCCATCTTAACGGGTATGGGATTGGTTTCCACGTAAAGCGCCTGAATCAAAGACATTTTCTGGTCTTGGTAACCACCTAAAAATGGCTTTGGTAAGACGTGAGAGGCTACGGAAATAACGCCTCGACTACCTACCGCACGTAGCTTGTGAGCGCTTTCATCATCACCTGAGAGTAAGATCAGCCGCTCTTGACACTGTTTAACGATTTTTTCTCCAAATTCAATGTTTCCCGAGGCCTCCTTAATAGCGACGATTCGTGGGTGTTTGGACAACTCAACGATGGTTTCAAGAGCCAAACTGGTGACGGTTCTACTGGGAACATTGTATAAAATAATAGGTAACTGAGTGGCTTCGGCTACTGCCATAAAATGTTGAAACAAACCTCGTTGAGGAGGTTTATTATAGTAGGGCACTACAACCAATAGACTGTCGGCCCCTAATTTTTCCGCCCACTTAGCACGTTCTATGGTGATTGCTGTACTGTTACTCCCAATGCCCATGGTAATCGAAATGCGATTGCCTCCCACCTCCCGAGCCAGACGAAATAAGGTTTCTAATTCCTGTTGGGTTAAGGTAGGGGATTCCCCAGTAGTACCCCCTAAAACAAAAGAGGTGATTCCCGCCGCCATTTGGGATTGTAGCAGGCGTACAAAGCTATCTTTGTCAATCTGCCCCTGCCAAAAAGGTGTTACCAATGCGGTAGTAACCCCTTCTAAATCTTTCATCTCTAAACCCTTTTTATTTTGAACCTATGCTAGTGCCTCACTCATTAACCTCTAGTTTAAAATGAAAATCAACGTTTCCCTTCAATGTGACTTGATGAGGAGGGGTGAACTCCACAGTTAAAACTCCGCCTGGCATCATCACGTGGTGACACAATACATTCGGATGTCGATCCCAGGCCCAACAGGCTGCGGCCACGGCTCCCGTGCCACACGACAAAGTGAAATCCTCCACCCCCCTCTCAAAAGTAACTGCCTCGACCTCTCCCTCGGCTCTTTCTTTTAAAAAAGTCACATTCATTCCTTCCGGAAAATAGAGGCGACAGCTACGCAGGGCGCGCGCTAAGGGCAGATGAGGAGCCATCTCGATTAAGGCATGTGGAACGCCCGTATCAATCACACTAAAAGTATAAGCCTTCTGTTCAAATTCCATGTGTTTGTTTTTTAATACGGAAAGGGAGGGCAACTCCCACATGGCATAGGGCATTTGATTCGGTCCCACCCCAATTTGCACCAAGCCGATTGCCGTCTCAAGGTGAGCATGCTCCACCCCTAAATATTGGGCTACTACACGAGCAGCGTTACCACACATAACGGCTTTACTACCGTCGCGATTATAAAAATCCCATACATATTTTTGTCCCTGAAGTATGTGAGAGAGGAATATCAGTCCATCGGTACGAAAACCCACGAATCCACTACACCACAAACGAGCCAATCGAGACCTTTGCTCTATTTGTATTTGGTCTACTAAAATTGAAGGATTCTTATTAATATCGCATATGAAAAATGTGTTACCACAAGCACTGAAACGGTGTAAAACAAAACTCATTTTCTTTTCTGGGTTTTTTGATCTTCTTTGGATTTGGGATCAGATGTTAAGGATTTTTCATAATTTGATATCCCATCTCCAATTGGCGGGGGCTCAAGAGGCGGTTGGGGCCGTCCACGTACCCCGCACCCAAACCCTAACATTACCAAAGCTGTAACAACCAATCCTATAAACACAAAAGGAGGAACAGCCCGAGATTGCATCAAACTTGTAATTTTACGCTGTTCTAAAAACCACTTTACCACTGAGATCACACAGTCCCCTGCTATCAATTCGCACTTTTTTGTTACCTTACTTAAAGTTACCCAATTTAAGTAAGCATATTCGTTGACTCAAAGATTTTATCCGCTGATTTTTCCACAAAACCCTGATATAGCTTGCCATTCGGTAAAGGATAACGCTTCGCAAATTCGTAGTAACAGGCCGGCACTTCCTTCTTCCCGTCCACGAAGGTCATTATGGTCTTTTCAGCCATAGTGGAGCTTTGCTCCAAATAAACCTGAGGAGAGCCCTTCACCGCGCCTCCTTGTTGATTCAACACAAAACCATTACGAATCAGTAACTCGTTCACCTTCTCAATGGAATTATACTTAATTAAGTGATTAACGCTCACCGTAAAATGATTGGGGCGAAAACCATGAACCGCCACCCAAGCTGCATACTCACTTTCTTGGGCCAAACGTTCATATTCTGAAAGGGTTATATTCCATGGCCGCCCAGCCCAAGGTAAATCTTCCCGAGCTAAAAATGTCGAAGAAACCTGTGAAACCAAACGATCAATAATCTCCTGGGCCCCATGACTCAATTGGTCAACCAGAAGCTCACTAATAAAAATTTTGGGCCATTCATCGTTGGGGGCTTCATAGTGCCTGGCATAAAGTTTTTTTTCTTGGAAAAAATACTCCCCTTGAGGCTCATACCCAAAGGCCCGAAACGGACGAGCCAAAAGATCAATCCCCAAAGGCCCGCGCCGAAATGTGCGCAGCGCTATATGATCGTTCACCACTCGTTCGCCCTCCCGCAGAAAAAGCTCATAAATCCGCTTAGCCTGCGGATTAAAGGCGATGTAGTCTTGCCACATTTTTTGCATGATTTCCTCAAAGTTTCGCATACATAACCCCTGATTATTGGCTAATTTTTAGCCATGTTATTCCTTTTTTCAATGAAAAACCACTCTTGACCAACCCTTATATTCGACTATTGTAGGCTTCATAAAGCAACCTCATGGAGGGAATTTCAAGGCTGAGAGGCATGGGCTTTAGTTCGTTAATTTCGCAGTTCACAAGTTCTCTACGTGGAGAAATGGTTCACAAAGCGGCCTATCAGTTGGCATGGCTATTTGTGGTATATTCTCTATTAGGGGGAGGTTTTAGTTGGGCCTTTCTACCCCAAGATTATGAACGTGATTTACCTGTGCCTGCTGTGGGAAATGTGACTGCAGCCACCTCCTATGTGAAAAGCAATCGAGTGTTTCAATCTCAAGTTCGGACAGAGTCTACGTTTTATCCTTACGAATTACCGGGTTCCCCTGTGGTGGAGACCCACCTGGTTTTGGCCCATTTTAGGGGAAGGGAGTTTTCGTCCTCCCAGCGGTTCCATTCAGGGTGGGACTTTGCCGCAGGTAGTTTCACAAACCTTGGTGCCTCCTTCTTTTATTTTAACGAGGGATACCTAGCCTACCAATCCTCCCCCAACTTCCAGATGACCATTGGCCGAAAGGTCCATCCTTGGGGAACCTTTGATCACTTTTGGGATCTCAATCTATGGGAACCCCGTGGCAATTGGGACCTAATCCGCCCCTTCCCACAAGGCCTTACGGGGATTTTTTTAGAGAGCCGCGTGAACGCCTTTGCATTAACCGTTTTTGCTTCTCCGATTTTTTTCCCGTCAATGAACCCTGAAATTCGAGAAAAAAATGGCAGCCTTGTCTCTCCCTCTCGATGGTATCGCTCACCAATTGGATCAGGTAACGTCCTCAATCGGCGTACCCAATTTGTTTATTCCCTGAAATTACCAGAAATGCTGCAACTTGCTACCCAGAGCTCCTTCGCTGCTCAATTGCGATGGAACCCCGATGATTCAGGTTGGTGGGCCAATTTAGCCGTTGCTAATAAGCCTTTGAATGTGCTGACCATTGAATACGACTATAACCTTCTTTTGCTAAGTAAGGGTTCTCAAGCAGAAATCCAAGTGCGTCCCACTGTTTCACGCCATCAGTTGGGAACCGTTGAATTGGGCTTTAGGGGAACGCGATGGCAATCGTTTTTAAGCATTTTTACAGACCGAGTGACCACCCCAACACCTCAGAATCAGGTGGATTCCAATAACATAAAAATCACAGACTGGCTTGTACAAAGTCATCAGAATTCGCAGGGATTTAGTGTTGGTGGCCAATGGAATTTGGATTATGTTTCCTCGTTACCGACCTCCAGCATAGAGTGGTCCTATCTTAACATCCAAGTAGCACCTACTGAGGACCGAGATGAAACTGGTAAGGCCCGGTTCAGCTTATTTCCTGATCGATTTTATTGGTCCCATGCCCTTCAGTTGCGGGGCACACACTCTTTTTACTTTTATAAGCATGTGGTAACAGCATATGCCCGTTATATGCGTGAAATGAATCAACGAGGGAATTTGTTTTCCCTTGGGGTGCAAATTAATTGGAACCAACAGTTTGCCATTCATGGGGCTATCGACATTTTGGGCGTTGACAACCCAGAGGAGAATACAAGCCCTGGGTTTTTTAATCAATTTCGAACCAACGACAGGCTTTATGCGGGGATAAGTTATGCTTTTTAATTCGAACCTCTGCTTAAAATACTTATTCAAATTTTCGTTGAGCCTCCTATTAATCGGGTTAATGGGTTGTCATCTCCCCGTAGGAGAGAATCCCCCCCAACCGGTAACTCCCAAGCCTGACTTGGGATTTGAGTCAAAATGTTTGGCCCATGTGTTACCCACCATGGCCGATTTTATTAATGGCACAGCCACTCCTCAACAAATTAGCTCTGCGTGGAACTGTTTTAGCTCTGGATTAACCGTTTTTTCTCGTAAGGTAAAAGGGGAGGGACTTGAAGAATATTCAGCCCGAGAGCTGGCCCAGTTCTTTGAGGATTTTTTATTTGAAAATTTAAAACTCAATCAAACATTACTAACCGAAATCATGCGGATCAAACAAGTCCTCGTTGGTGGCAGAATTGATTCATTAACCCGTGCAGAAATTGACGGTTTGATTCGATTCGCGCACATTGCTCGCGATGCCTCTATCGAAGTGTTACCTTATATGAAAATTGTTTCTTTGAACTGGAAACCTAACGTGGAACAATCTCCTAACGTCTGGGTTTCTGAATTCCGCAAGGCGAATACTGCCTTTCAAAAATTTATCCAAACGATTGGTGCTCAAATTCAAAAAAACAACGTGCAATATCGGCTGGCTAATTTACTCACCCTATTAAAGGAAATTTCTCAATTGTATGGTCAAGAATGGAGTTTCCTAGGCGCATTGCAACGATATATGCCCGTAGTTGAGGACATGAAAAAAGTCCTGATTGGTGGGGAAGGAGGCATCATAGAGCCTAGTGAATGGCTCCGCTTTGCCACATTGGTGAGTCGCGGGTATATGCAATATGCTCGTTACCATTATTTTTTAAAGGACCTCTCGCCGAAACTTTCCTCCTTTGAACTGTTGTTTTTGGCAGATGCCCTTGATGATTTGCTTTCCTTTCTGTCTCATCTCACCCAGTACAAACCAGAGGGAAAATTGACCCTTGCTGATATCACTCTTGCGATTAGCTCATTGAAAACCGTTTTTCCTAAGCTTGAAGTATCTAACGCACTGGTGGGACAAATATTTTATTTAAAACAATTGTTCTTTGGGGGTTCCCATCAAATAGCACTCCCAGAGGAGTTTGAACGGGGAAGAGAAAAGATCCGTCTTTTTGAGCGGATCGCACAACAATTTTTGGTACATGTAGAAATTTATTTGTTTCACTTAGCCCCTAGGTATCCTTTAACAGATACGGTTAAATTAAGAGTCGAGAAGGCCATGGAGGATCTTGTCTCTCTGAGTAAAGAAATAGTACCCCTGTTCGAAACTGATTACGATCTTGAAAACTTCAAAACTCTTATTTTCGAAACAGATAAGCTCCTGATTCACATGAATGGCATTCCCTCCCAGACCCTTACGGAATTACTGCGTTTCTTTCCGGTGCTTCAAAAACTGAAAAATTTTGCAACCGCTTCTAAAACATCGTTGATTAATAAAGGGGAGTGGCCTCTCTTAACTCGATTTGCTGCTCTTACCTTAAATCATTTTATTTTTTACTATTATCGATTGAGTCCAGTACCTTCTTGGCGCCGGGAGGTACCCACCGCCGAAATTTTTGTTGAAAAAATTCTTGATCACCTAAGTGAACTTGTTCAGATTCATAAAGGTAACATCCGGTATTCTTTTTTCTATGACATTATAGACGCCCTTCATTTGACCCAATATATTTCCCAACGGTGGTCCGCATCTTCGATAAAGAGGTTGTTTTTTGTAATTGTTCATAAAATATTAAGACCTCGCTCTTTGCCAAAAGATCCCCTTTCTGCTGGATTTTTGAACGATCATATCCAAACGATTCGTTCATGGATGGGGCATTTTAAGCTATCTCACGAAGGGCTCACCAAAATTTTTGTCTCTCAAAATAAATCGGAAATTGGTAGGGCTGAACTAACAGGTCTACTGTCCCATGCCTTTCAAGGTGACCTGTCTAAGCGCTTGCATGAGTTACTTATTAGCCCTTCATTTAATACGATATCAACTAACACGGGTCGTTTGGTTTTCAACAAATCAAAAAAACTGAGTTATGATTTGATCTCCGTACAAAATAAAAATATTTTTCGCATCCTTGCGGAAATTATAATTCGGGCGTACTCTCATCAAGACAATGTTTTGCACTTAAACAAAGAATCATATGATCAGTTTATCTCAGATATTTTACCCATTTTACTGGACTTACATCTAACCTCTCCAGATAAGCCTGATTTCGGTAACAGTCGATTTTTGGAGGCCAATTTGTTTATGCCTAGTTCTAATGGAAACCAAATCCTCGACTATGCTGAGGCTGTCGAAATTTTACAATTTTTATGGTCTGGCATATTACGTCACAACCAAATTTTGACTCAAATCGATGAACACTGTTCAACTGCCGTTCAGCTTTTCACAGAAATTGAATATCCCTTCCAATGCTGGTTAGAACAAAGTTATCAATCATTCCCCCATGCCTATAAAGAGATGCCTGAAGCCGTTACGTTTTATCAGGCCTTATCTCGCGAAAGGTTTTTTGCAACTTGGAGTTCTTTCTTGATTGCCTCGGGTTACGTACCATCAAAACCAAATTTTGTGTTCACCAGAGATTTAAGTCTCGTTCCTCATATCGTGCAATATGTAGAGTCGCTCATAACCCGATTTGATCTGAACAACGATGAAATCCTTGATCGTGTCGAAGCACTCAAAGCCTTTCCCACATTTGAAGAAATGCTAAAAACGGCAACGCGATTCAAAAATCGCCGTATCCTAAAAGCGGGTTATGCCTATCTTCTTGTTTATAAAAAGTTACCCAAAACCCTGAGAGAAAAATTACATTTTATGATTATCTGGACCGGACAAGAAGATGAATGGCCCATTCGAGTAAACCGCGGGGATTTGGCAAAGATTTTAGAGGTGACCGCCCATCTGCTCAGAAAAAACAAGGATCAAGAATCACCATCATCCTCTCAACTAATAGAAGACGGAATAGCTGAACCGTGAAAAATGAGAACAAAATCATCAAACCCTTCAATCGGCAACAGCACGAACGCATAGCTCTACATTATATAGGGGGCTGGAAAGATTGCCAGTCTTGCTGAACAAAGTTAATACCCTACCTTAGACTCTCTAACTTTTGGCGGGTTTGTTTGAGTTTTGTTAGCGTTTGAGTTTCCATTAAAAATAATATCCGTTCGGAAGGTTTTTATTTCACATTCTACAAACTGCTGATTCTTCTCGATAATTTTAAATTCTGGATCTTCCTCAATAAGTGATAAAACATCTGCATTAGTTAAATTTGAACAATCTATATTTGGTTGTTTCCTAGGCGAGATATTTTCGTTTGTGGTATTATTCTCTTCTCTAAGGAGGTCGTTCTTCGGATGTTTTTTTGATGACCTATACACGTGGTATTTTACGCATAGTCGTCTCAGTTTAGTATAGTTTAAATCTAGACTCATCTTCAATAGAAGAACCATTAGATGACAATGATATTTTAAAGGCTTGATTAAAATTAATAAAAGCTAGTTTAGGATTGCGCCTCAACAGATCAAGAGCTTTTTGAGGACTACTTATCCCAATCGAAAAATTACAAGGCGGTCTAAAGTTGTTATTCCTTAAAACTTTTATGAAAACTTTTATGAGCTCATCAGTATGTCCAACCGACAAAAATGATGTTGGGACTTTAATCCTATTATCGGAACCAGCTGGACAAATTTGATCTGCATAAAGCAACCATTCTTCAGAATCGAAGTCATCATCACCCAACAAGCAAATTCCCCCGGGCAAAACTTCAATATTTCCGCCTCCATGGCCAGGTTTAAGAATCCTATTTGTCAGAGGATTACCTGCTTCAATGTTACATCGTCTGGCTATATCGACAATTCTATCAAAAAATCCTTCTATCTTCCTTTTTGAAAACCACTCAGGACAAGTACCGCTTCTGCTCTCAAAAAGAGCCAGAAAATCAACATAAATATAAGCATATTAGAATTATGTTAGAAAAATGATACGGCTCGTCAATAACGTCCATCAATACATATACCAAAGTTTTGATTAAATCAGCAAAATAAAAAAAATACTCTACAAAGGAGGGTTTTCAATCATCAATTAAACAGTCATACTTTAGTCCACAATTAGCTAAATTGTCCTTATTGTCTCTTCACATGGCATGCACGCTGCTATCTGATTAACCAAGTTTGCCAATTGGTTACCACTTCAAAAGCGCAAAAGCTTTATTGAATTGTGAACTTAGAGAGTAGCACTTTGATGGACTCGGGTCCATATATCGAGAACTGAGAAGAAAGCCAAAATAACAAGAAAAATAAATCCCATTGAAAAGATCCAGCGATTCATTTTGGCATCATATTTTAACCCCATAAAATACATCATCACCAACATGGCTTTAACAAACGCAATGAAAAAAGCTACCGTTCCTGCGAATATCCCTAGATCCATAAATTTAGCAGTTACCACTGTTAATACTGTTAAGAATATTAAAGTGAGAACAGTCGTCCTTAAAACTTCTTTGGGAACAATAAAATGCCCACCATCCCACTGTTCTTCTGTATTATGCTCTGAACGACTTACGTTTCCCATGTACACTCCCTTCGAATTTTTCTATGTCATTTTATTTACGTTTACTTGTTACTGATCAAGGACTTACCCCTCATCAAAGCCCTATTCAATTAAATAAAGTAACGGAAATAGAAAAATCCACACCAAGTCCACAATATGCCAAAATATGCATACCCCCTCCACTGCAGTGTAATAATGCTCGTTAAATTCACCATTTAAATGCCTCCATAAAACCCAACTGATTAATCCCATACCGGTGAGCACATGTAACCCATGTAAACCGGTCATGCTATAATAAAAGCCGAAATACAGGGGTAACTCAGCATTAACTGCTTTTTCAAAAAAGAAGAATTTTCCAGGCATTAACCCCATTTCAAACTTATGCGTATATTCGAAATATTTAACAATCATAAAAATCAGACCACAGGCTAAGGTTGTTATTAATGCCCATGTAGCCCTCTGATTCTGACCTTTTTGAATATAATGAATGGAAAGAGCCATAGTCCATGAGCTAACAATCAACACAAGTGTGTTTAAGGCTCCCAACTTCCAATCAAGGTAACTCGCCCCTTCCGCAAAAACAGCAGGCTTCAATGCTTGATAAATAAAAAAGGCAACAAATAGCCCACCAAACATGAGGACTTCTGTTACCATAAAGATCCAAATCCCCTCCTTGGCGGAAACAAACTCGTGTAGGTCAGAACGAAAATGATGGGCATGGTGATGCTGATGGGTTGTGGCCGACTTAGCGGTACTCATAAGGTCCCTCCGTTACCATTGGTTCTGCTTCGAAATTATGTTGCGTAGGTGGTGAAGCAATCTGCCACTCTAAGCCCTTTGCTCCCCAGGGGTTACTTGGGGCTGGAACTTTATCAATAAACGCCCGCACAATAACATAAAGGGCTATTAAAAATCCCAACCCAATTAACCAGGAGCCAACCGACGAAATGCGATTTAAATCAGTATAAGGTTGAATATAATCGGCATAGCGACGTGGCATTCCCATGGCTCCTAAAATAAACTGAGGAAAAAACGTGACATTAAAACCAATAAAGATAAATACAAAAGACAAGCTCGCCAAAGATCTACTGTACATGTAACCAAACATTTTGGGAAACCAATAATAAAGCCCTGCCATTAGTGCCATGAGAGTACCCCCCACCATGACATAATGGAAATGGGCCACCACAAAATAGGTATCATGAAAATGCACATCTAATCCTACAGTCGCCAGCATAATTCCAGTAACGCCACCTATGGCAAACAGGAACAAAAAGCCCAACGTGTAAAGCATCGACGGATGAAATTCAATCGATCCTCGATACAATGTTGCCAACCAGTTAAACATCTTAATAGCAGTGGGCACTCCCACTAACATCGTAAGAAATGAAAAAACAACTCCGGCCAGCTCTGATTGACCAGATACAAACATGTGATGCCCCCACACAATAAATGACACAGCGGCAATTCCAAAGCTGGAAAGGGCAATCGCCTTATAGCCAAATATGGTTTTTTTGGAGAATGCAGTAATGGTTTCGGAAATAATTCCCATCGCCGGCAAAATCAT
>JANWYU010000139.1 GCA_025055135.1 Pseudobdellovibrionaceae bacterium
TGCAATGAGTTGGGATGCCTTACTTAGAGGCAAAATTCTTATTAACGAGCTTAGTGTTGAAGAAATTGGTATTGATATTCAAAGAAAACGAAGGGGAAAGGTAGCGCCTCCCGAGCCCCCTAGTGAAAATGAAGGAACACAAAGCGATCTTTTATCCGAAGCTTGGAATCAGGCTCAGTCAAAGGCGTTAGGAATGGTAGCAGAGCAGCATGAGTCCAATATTGCTGGGGACATAGCCCAGTTAATTCAAGGAGGGTTTGGACCGGAAAAACTTTTAAACGAAATAAAAAGTAACTTAAAAACTGAGAATCACCTCCTCTCACTCAAGTCCTCTATAGATACAAAAAAGGAGTTTTGGGAAAAAAAAATTAAAGAGCTTCCTTCTTATCAAGAAATCCAAAACCTAGTAACACAAAGCCAACAGATTAAAACAAAGGATTTTAAAAGCTTAGAAGAAATCAATCAATCGATTGAGCAGTTTAAAAAGGTTCATGCAACTTTAAATACCTACCTCAATCAATATGATCAAGCCTGGAAAACCTTAGAAAAAGATACTAAGTCAATTCATCAAGATGTTAAGCTTGCCGAAACATATCTAAAAAACGACTTACAAATCATTCAAAATTATTTACAACTACCAAAAATCGACATGAGAACAATTGCCAAGGCAATTGTTATGGATCAAATGCGTCCCTATCTTGCGCAACTAGGGTATTACCGTAATATGTTACTAAAATACATGCCCCCTAATTTACGAAAAAAAAAGGAACCTGATGAAATCGAAATAGCCATGCAACCCCGTCCCAGAAAAAAAGGTGTTACCTACGAATTTAGCCGCCCAGGGTCCTATCCACTGTTCTGGATAAAAAAAGTTTCCATAAGTTCAGTAGCCAATCCTGCAAAAAACATAGGAAACTTAAAAGGTGTTGTTGAGAATATTACCAGCAATCAGGCGCTGATTCAAAAACCAACTACCCTCACATTCCAGGGAGATTTCCCTCACCTAAAGATTGACCAGGTTAGTTTTAACGGTGTCTTCGATAATCGAGGTGTCAACACCCAAATTGACTACAACCTCCAAATCGGACCTTATCCATTTGAACAAACCACTTTATTGCAAACCCCCCATGTTAACATTTTTACTCAACCAGCCCAGGCTACTTTGCATTCTAAGGGATCGTTGAAGGGCTTTACGGACTTGCAAATTACCATACAAAAAAAGATCGCAAACTGTGTGTTCAGAATTGAGGCCTCTGATGTGCGAGTACAGAATTTCCTAACGCAAGTCTTTTCTGATATTAACACCGTCAATTTCAACTTAAATATTAGTGGCCATTTACCAAAACCTGCGCTTTCCTTTACTTCTGATATTGGAGAATTGCTTTCACAAAATATGATGAGAGAATTTAAAAAATCCTTTGAAATGATAAAAAAACAGGCATTAGATCAGTTCCATCAATCAATAGCGCAGCAAAGAGAAAACATTCAAAGCCAATTAAAGAATTTTGAAAATACGATTCATTCTGAAATAGGGAAACACAAATCATTTTTAGATACCGAAAAGAACCGAATTGATACAGAGATTAAAAGCGCTGAAAATCAAATAAAATCTCAATTGAAACAAAATCTCAATGTAAATACCGAAAAACTTGATAGCGAAATAAAACGCGCAACAGACGAACTTAAAAAGAAATTGGGGTTTTAAACAAGTTACCTTATTTCAATTATTTGATCCTTTCTGTATCAAAATAACATATAAAGAGATTGATTTTTCTAGTTATAAATAATTTTCATGTAAATCGATATCACATTTTTTGAAAAAAAGCCGAAAATAAGGATGTGAGCAGATACCTTGCTCCGCCCTACAAAGTAACATAAAAGTAACTCATAGAAAGGGGAACCAACATGAGCTTACACATCAATTACCACAAAATAAAGCCAACGCCAGAACTTATCTCTGCAATTGAAGATGAGGTAATGGCAATCTCTCGCTTTTTGCTAAAAGGTGGGCGTTGGTCTATCGAATTGGATAAAAAGAAATCAGAATGCTTCATAACCATTAAGACATCAAGTCCCCTCGGATTTTTTCAAGCGCAAGCATCGTCACAGGATTTTTCTACCGCGATAACCCAAGGATTCCAAAAACTCATCCAACAAATTAAAAAAAGGAAAGAAGCAGCCTATTCAAAAAAACATGTTAAACATACCATTAATGGCAAAATCACTCCCCTAAGAACGTCCGCAGACAAACAGGATCATTTGTACCTTCCAGTAACAGATGGCACCTCCCAGACCACCCCTATCCAAAACAGCATTCAACATAAAAAAGTATCGTGATCAAAGTGGATTATAAGACTTAATAACAACATTCTGTTAGCAGAAAGGCTTAATTTAATTTGGCCAGGAACCAACTTTTTGTTGTTCCCTGGCCAAAACTTTAACAGTCCCCGTTTCATTTTGAAATAGTAATATCACCAACATTCGCGAGAACCCTGATGAACCATCAGGTATTCTTTTTGCCCCTTTGATATGTAGGAGGCACTCATGAAAAGCATAATGAAATCTATTAATTATCTTTTCGCAGTACCATTTTTTATTGTAACTACCATAAATCTATCACTCTTCACTGCGGCTCAGGCAACTAATGATGAACCTAAAATCATCATCTTTACATTTAACGATCCAAAAACAAATAAAATCATATTAGAAAGTAAATATCGAATTATTTATTCTGAAAGATCACCTGAGGAAACACGACAAAAGTTCTTTATGAAAGCAAGCCAAGAATGCTTCCATAAGATCCGTCCCCAAGGATTTATTGATGAAGAAAAGGCAATGGATTTAACCGATATCTGTGCTAATCCTAGAATTAGCTACTCTAATATGGAATAAAAAATCAAAAGCCTTAGACTAAACCTCGGAAAGACCACTGGGAGGCGTTATTTCAATGTTTTTTATTTCTAGCGTAATTACTTCCAGCTCTTCTTCCTCCTCAGAGTACGTTTGTCTCACTAACATAGGTTCCTTATCACTTACATCTTTTATATTGGCTGTATTATTTACATCATCAATACCTTCTGGTAGCAATTCCTCAATTTGCGATAAAGAGGGAAGTTCTTTTATATTCCTAAGTCCAATAACTTCTAAAAATTTTTTAGTTGTCTCATAATACATTGGTTTTCCGGGCAAATCTGATTTGTTACCGAATTTAATAAGGCCTTTTTCCATCAGAGCTCTTAAAAGATGCCCTGACTCTACTCCTCTAATTTCATCAATTTCAGCTTTGATAATCGGCTGTTTATAAGCAACAATAGCCAAAACCTCTAAGGCAGGCTGGGATAAGCGCAATATTCGACCTTTGTTTTGTTTCACTAAATATTTTTGATTTTCCAATTTGGTGCGAATCTGATAACCACCAGCAACCTCCTCCAAATAAATTCCAGAACCCTCACTTTGATAGCGTTGTCGCAATAAAGTTAAAAGATGTTGAACATCTTTTTCCTCAACCTGGGTATCAGCAAAAACTTCTAATATGCGGTCCATAGTAACAGGACGGTCCGACATAAATAAAAGACTCTCTAATATCGAAAGAGACTTCTGCTCACTTAAGTTTTCTTTCACTTCAATATTCACACTGGTATAAGAGTCCAATTCCGAAGACTCTTGGACATTGTCATTCTGGCCGTGATTCTGATTCATACTGTGCTCCCCAATTAATCGAATCAAATTCTTCTACTTGAGAAACATTGATCTGTGCTAAGTCAGTAATTGCCTCAATATAAATTTCTCTGTAGTTATCCGATTGAAATAGTCTAACAAAACCCATTTTCGCCATTTCCAAAACACTTAAAAAAGTAACAAGTAACTGTTGTCTTCTTTGATCGACCGATGTCAATAAAGACCTTAAAGGTACTTGAAGACCAACCGGTAACAAATTTTTAATTTCCATAATACGACTGGCCACACTTTGGATCTTTGCTGCCACTCGATGCACTCTATTCCGACTTTTACGCATAATTTGTCGAAACTGAGAGATTAGTTTAAAAAGAAACTGTTCCTCAACTAACTCTTCAATCTGTTGCTGATTCACAAAAGGGTCTTTATTCCCTCTGGCAAACACGTCTCGTCCAAGCCAAACCCTATCATCTAGCTCTTTGGCAGCTATCTGATACTTCTGATATTCTAAAAGCTTTTGAACTAAAGGCCTCCTAGGATCTGAATTTTCTTCTTCTTGCTCGGAAATTGATTGTTGGGGGAGCAGCATTTCCGATTTAATCTGCATCAACGTTGCTGCCATTGCTACAAAATCCCCCGCCACCTCAAGATCCATTTGTTTCATAATATTCAAATAATCCAAATACTGCTGAGTAATCCGATGTATTTCGATGTCAAAAATATCCATTTCTTCTTGACGAATTAAATACAACAACAAAGCTAGGGGCCCATCAAATATAGGTAAATGCACCTGAATAGAATTCATATTCATACATTAAATCCAAGGTGACTTTTTATTTTCCTTAATTGGCGTTCTCCCTCTTCCCGCGCCTTACTCACTCCCTCTCTGATCTGATGTTCTAAAAATTGAGAATCAGCCATCAACTCCTTTTTCTTTTTTCGCGGTCCCTCAAGGCGTTCATTAAGTCGTTCAAAAAGCCTCATTTTACAATCCCCACAACCAATTCCAGCAGAACGACAACCAGCCTCCACCCATTGAAGATCATCAGCATGAGACACCAGTTTGTGATAATTATAAACAGGACAACGAGTGGGCTCCCCAGGATCGTGCCGTCTTACCCGAGCAGGATCAGTAGGCATTTGCAATAGCTTTTTTTTAAGCACCGACTCGTCTTCACTTAAACTGATTGTGTTACCATAGCTCTTACTCATTTTTCGTCCATCTAGCCCCGGCACCATGGGCTGCGGAGTCAACAAAGCCTTTGGTTCAATCAGGTCGTAATTATAAAGCTTATTAAATCTGCGTATGATCTCTCGAGACAATTCCAAATGGGGAACCTGATCTTGACCCACTGGAACCACAACCCCTCGATAAAGAGCAATATCTGCTGCCTGTAAAACTGGGTAACTAAATCTACCCAAATTATAGGTATCAGACTGCATGGCCTCTTGCTGTGCATCCTTCCAGGTAGGTACCCTTTCCAACCAGCCCATAGGAGTTAGCATGGCAAAAAACATAAAAAGCTCTAAGTGCTCAGGTACAAGACTTTGAACGAAAACTACCGAACGTTTTGAATCAATACCCCAAGCCATTAGATCTGCCATTAACTCATAGGTCCACGACTTAATGGAATTGGGATCCTTGTACTGAGTGGTCATTCCATGCCAATCCATAATCCCAAAGTAACAATCATATTGATCTTGCAGGTCTAACCAATTCCTTAAAGCCCCGAAAAAATGCCCTAAATGAAGATGGCCCGTAGCTCTAATGCCACTTACCAAACGCTCTTTAGAAGAACCCATGCTCGGCAAATCCCATCAACCAATTAAAAATTAATAAAACCGGTTTGGCTAAAAGACTTAAGCCTCCTACTAAAATTAAGAACAACAAAAGATAACTCGAAAGGGTTTCCATTTGATCCCATTTGTACGCCCATTGGGGAGGGAGAAAGCGCGCCACAATCCGACCACCGTCCAAGGGATTCAAAGGAATTAAGTTAAATACAGCTAAGAACAGATTGGTAAGAACAAATTGAGCAAGTAACATCATAATCGCTTTATAATAGGTTGAGGTAATCAAAGCACGATGTAAAACCCCGATAACAATCGTCCCAATCACCGCCAAAATTATGTTACTTATGGGTCCAGCCAACGCAATCCAAAACATATCCTTTCTGGGATGAGCCAAATTGCGAACACTCACGGGGACTGGTTTGGCCCATCCAAAAAATGGCAAATGGGCCCCCATTGAGTTTAAAACAATCATAATTATCGGCAAAATAACCGTTCCCACTGGATCTAAATGAGCCAAAGGATTTAATGTCAGTCGTCCCATGCGTTCCGCTGTGTCATCCCCTTTTAATTTAGCCATCCAGCCATGGGCATATTCATGAAAACACAAAGAAAAAAGTAAGATAACAAAAAATCCTACAAAATTTTTTAATAACTCGAGAACATCCATCAAATTTTAGGGTAGAAATTTGTGTTTCTATTGTCTAGCACACACCAAGCCCATTGGGGCCTATTGTCAATTGGGCCGAATTTAGCTCAATTTCAAGGAGTTTAACATTTACATCCCAACTAAGATCACTTAGTCTATGGCTTATGAACACAAATCACTCGAATACCCCCCTAACAACGTTAACGGAAGAGGAAATTGCCTTCAAAGAGGCTGTTGCTGAATTTGCCCAGCAAGAAATCAAACCAAAGGTTACCCTAATGGATGAAAACTCCCAAATGGACCCTCACATTATTAAGCAATTATTTGAACTGGGGGTCATGGGTATTGAGACTCCCGAACAATATGGAGGAGCTGGCGGTTCTTTTTTTATGGCCTGCTTGGCAGTAGAGGAGCTAGCCAAAATCGATGGTTCAGTATCCGTTCTAGTTGACGTACAAAATACATTAGTAACAAATGCCCTTTTGCGCTGGGGATCCGACGAACAGAAAAAAAAACTGTTACCTAAGTTAGCCAAAGAGTGGGTTGGTGCCTATGCCCTCTCCGAAGCTACATCAGGCTCAGACGCTTTTGCTCTCAAACTGAGGGCTCAAGACCAAGGAGATCACTTCCTTTTAAATGGTCATAAACTATGGATTACCAATGGGGCTGAAGCCGAAATATTTATTGTTTTTGCTAATGTTCAACCCGAATTGGGTTACAAAGGCATTACTGCCTTCTTAGTAGAAAAGTCCTTTCCTGGATTTCAAGTTGGAAAAAAGGAGGACAAAGTAGGAATCCGTGCCTCCTCCACCTGTGAACTGTTGTTTCAAAACTGTAAAGTCCCAAAAAGTCATATCCTCGGAGAAATAGGTAAAGGGTATAAAATTGCAATTGAAACCCTGAATGAGGGACGCATCGGGATTGGAGCCCAAATGCTTGGAATTGCCCAAGGGGCTTATCAGGCCGCCATTCAGTACGTACAACAAAGAGAACAGTTTGGAAAGTCACTAAGTCAATTTCAAGCGGTTCAGTTTCAATTGGCAGAAATGCGCACTCAAATTGAAGCAGCTCGGTTACTCGTTTACAATGCTGCTCGCTTAAAAGATTCCGGTCAAAAATTTATTAAAGAAGCCGCAATGGCGAAGCTTTTTGCCTCGCGAGCGGCGGAAAAAGTTACCTCAATGGCCATTGATCTTTTTGGTGGTAACGGTTTTACTCGAGAGTATCCAGTAGAAAAGTTTTGGAGAGACGCTAAAATAGGGCAAATTTACGAAGGTACCACTAACATGCAGCTGCAAACCATAGCCAAACTAGAACTTGAAGAAAATAAAGTACAAAAATAAACCACCTCCTGCAAAAAAAAATGGAAGTCGTTATTGTTACTGGAGCCTCCCAAGGAATAGGAAAGGCAATTTGCCGTCAGTTCGCTTCAGAAAAAAAGGCGGTCATTGCTTTAAGTCGAAACACCAATCTTTTGGAACAACTGACCTTTGAATTGTCCGCTCAAACTCCGATTTGGCATTTTATGTTAGATTTAGCAGATCCACGATCCATTGAACACGGAATTTCCCAAATTAAGGCTTTGTTGCAGAGTCACCCCTACCTTCAATTAAAGGGAATTATCAACAACGCCGGCATTTATTTTCATAATAACCCATATGATCAAAGACAGGACCTTTGGCTCAAACACATGCAAATAAATTTTTTAGGTCACGTCCAATTAACCGAAGCCTTGATAAAAACCTTAAAAGCATTTGCTCCTAGCTTTATTATCAACATTTCAAGTACTTTAGCGTTCCAAGTAAAACCAGGAACAGGGGCCTACGCAGCAAGTAAGGCGGCCATGAATCAATGGACCCGTGTTTTAGCATTGGAATTAGCGCCACAGATTAGAGTTAATGCCATCGCCCCTGGCATTGTGGACACCCCGATTCATCAACCCACTTTAAACAATCAAAACGATGGTGCTAATGATATGAAAAAAGAATGGGGCAAGCTTCACCCGATGAAAAGAATAGGAAACCCCGAAGATATTGCCCAGGCCTGTAGTTTCTTGGCCGATCATCAACGCTCGAATTGGATTACCGGAATTATAATGGAGGTTGATGGGGGTATTCACCTTATCTGACAACGTGGGGAGTTACTATGAGCTCTGAAATATTGTGGCCTGAACCGAGAATAAGGAAAATGCGCGGATTGTGTTACCAATTTAGCTGTAGTCATTATTACTGGAATCCTGACTGGACAGAATTAAAAAACAAAGAAGAATTTGGTCTTTGCGCCCTAAAAAATGGACACGGCCATAACTATCAATTAGAGGTATTGTTACCGGAGGATAGTGATTGGATTCGCGCTAAAAGCGTCTTACAAAAACTTGTTGAGTCCTTAGATCATCAGAATTTAAATCTTTTACCTCATTTTGAAAAGGTCATTCCCACCACTGAGGCAATAGCCGAGTGGCTGAGCAAGGAAATAGTTAGGCAATTACAGGTTCCAGAACTACAATTGACTCTCAAAGAGTCTGAATCATTGTGGGTGCGGTTAAAACTACCTTAGTAAAGCCCTTGGGAACAAATGAACATTTGAGTTACTGATTTACTGTCAAAAAATGATATGCTAGCGTTTTGTTGACTTATGGGGAAGTCTTGGAAAAATCCAATTAAGGCAGAAAACGCAGCCCGTAAGGGCGCTATTTTTACCAAATTAGCTCGTGAAATTCAGGTTGCCGCAAAATTGGGAGGACCCGATCCTGAGTACAATCCTCGCTTGCGTATGGCACTTGAGGCGGCCCGTAAGCAAAGTGTACCTCAAGACACAATCGAGCGGGCCATAAAAAAAGGGGCAGGACTCATTGAGGGTTTGGAAATAGAGGAAGTCACCTATGAAGGGTTTGGCCCGCACAAAGTAGGTATCATTGTAGAATGCCAAACCGATAATCGAACAAGGACAGTGGCTGAAGTGCGAAGCCTTTTTAAGAAATATAATGGAAGCTTAGGAGAGACAGGAAGTGTATCTTGGATGTTTGAAAGAATTGGCCTCATTGAAGGAACAAAAGAAGGTTCTTTTGACTTAGAAGAAGAGGCAATCGAAGCTGGAGCCAATGATGTTTCTAAGGCATCAGACGGCACATGTTCCTTCATTACCAGCCCAGATTCATTAGATTCAGTAAGGCAAATTTTAAGTAACCGAGGCTGGCACCTAACCAAAAGTGAACTGAGTTATCGGCCCAAAACCATTTCTGATCTAAATGATCAACAGAAGCAAGAGGTGTATGAATTTTTAAATGTCCTTGACGAACATGATGATACCCACCGCATTCATGCCACTTTATCCTATTGAACAGCGTCAGTACGAAACATGTGATTTTTTAAATTAATGTTCCCGGCAAAAAATGTCCTCCTGTTAAACCATAAGACAATTTCATGATGCGAAATTTACAAAATAGTAAGAAAAATAGCGGCCTACCATTTGCATAGGTAGAGGGAGAAAACATGGCATTGGTACACGGAAAGAAAGGGAAACCTAGGTTAGGAGATGTTTATGACCCATCAAAGCAAACGACTCA
>JANWYU010000161.1 GCA_025055135.1 Pseudobdellovibrionaceae bacterium
CGCAATTCTACAATTCTAGGGATTTGGCATGATTTTGGTGCTCGTTATGGGAGTACCACCAAACGTAACAGCCACTACGCACCATTTTTAATCGATGAACTCAGTGATGACGTGTTTTCTTATCAAAGGCAATTTGTAACGGGTAGTATTGTGAATACCCAAAGTCACCATGAAGAGGCACAAACTCAGATGTCCTACTCATTTAAAGCGTCTTATTTTCGGTTTTCTGGGATGCTTGATCCCTACAGTATGTTGTTGGGGAGTAATTATTTTTGGACGTCTGATGACTTAAAACCTGTTGATACCCGATTGAATGATTTGTATTGGATCAATCTTGGTTTTGACTATGGTAAGTTTGGTGTTACTGCGGGTTTTAATGGGCTTTCAGTTGCAGCACAAAATCAAGGGCAGTTTTTTCAAACAACTATGAGCGTTTCTCGGTTTGCTTTATTCTACCACGATTTGGACTATGTCCTTGATGTGATTTTCAGTAATGGTGGTCATAGTGCTGGTAGTGATTTTTCAGGTAAGGTCAATGTGCGTTTTAATATGTTGCGTTTTAATTTTTATTTAACGTTTCTCTCTGACTGGCAACCAGTTGTTAGCGTAATTCATCGAACTCTGGCGTTTACTGGCAATCTTATTAGCTTGGAAAGTAACAGTAAGACCTTAAACTTAATGGCCCATTACAAATTGACTGACCGAATTTATTTGGGGGGTTACTCTGCTTTCGAACAGTTTGAGGCAGGCTCCTTCTCTGAAGGAAATTTTAAATTGGGTCTTTCCACCTATTTTTATTTTTAGTCGAAGGCCATTAGTTCGCTATTTGGAAGTGTCTTAGGGCTTCGTTTAATGAGAGTTTTTTGTCAGTGGTCATACTGCGTTTGCCAATTATAAGCGCGCAACTAACAGAAAACGATCCTGCAGAAAAATTTTTAACATAGGATCCTGGTATCACCACTGAGTAAGCAGGTACTCGACCTTCATAAAAAAGGGGTTGACTCTGGGTAACATCAATAATTTTGGATGATCCTGTGATAGTAACCCCAGCGGCCAACACAGCACCTTCTTCGATAATAGCTCCCTCAACCACGATACATCGTGAGCCTAAAAAGGCGTAATCTTCGATAATGACGGGGTTGGCTTGGATGGGCTCTAACACCCCACCGATTCCCACCCCCCCCGAGATGTGGACATTCTTTCCAATTTGAGCGCAGGAGCCAATAGTAGCCCAGGTATCCACTAAGGTTCCTTCATCAACATAAGCCCCAATGTTTACAAAAGCGGGCATGATCACCGTTTTTGGAGCAACATAGGCTCCATAACGAATAATCCCGGGAGGTACAAGCCTCACCATTTGTGAGGGATCTAATTTTTTTTGAGGAATTTTATCCCAAAAAATAAGATCTCCTGCCTGAATGGGCTCGACCTTTTGTAATTTAAAGTATTCAACAATAGCGGTTTTAGCATGTAGGTTGGTTTTCCATTCTCCTACCGCATTTTTTTCGGCAACTCTAATCCTTCCTTCATCCAATGCTTTTATGGTAGCAAACACTTCATTGGGATTCATGATGCTTTCTCCCTGTTAAGTCAAATTTTAAATCGTCCAATAAATTTGTTGGTATTCCAAGAGCCTTTTTATCTCCCTCTGTTAAACAAGTAATAAAATCGATTAGTTGATTTTTTTCCTCATGGCTCAGCAAGATTTGGTCAAATAAATCAGGGCGCTTTAATTTGGTTATGATCAAAGAAACAAAACGTTTCCATATGTTAATTTCTTTGTGGTTACCACTAATCAGAATGTCCGGTACATTTTGTCCACGCCATTTTCGAGGCCGAGTAAATAATGGAGGTTCTAATAAATGTTGTTCTGATCCTGAGAAGGAGTCGTTGGAAACACTTTGTTGGTTACCTAAGGTTCCAGGTATTAACCGAACAATACCGTCAATAAAAACCATGGCCGGCAATTCTCCACCAGAGAGCACATAATCGCCAATGGAGATCTCCTTCATTCCAAAATAATTGATCACTCGCTGATCAACCCCCGCATAGCGCCCACAAAGCAAAATGTAGCGATTAAAGGTTTGGTAAAATTTTATCAGTAGTCGTTGATTGAGTCTTTCACCTTGCGGACTAAAGTAAATCAGTACTGTGTCTGGTTCATTAATGCCATCGATATTCTCTAAGGCAGTGGCAATGGGATCTGCTGCTAATACCATGCCATCAAATCCTCCAAAGGGGCGATCATCGATAGCCTTATGGTTGCCTTGACCATACTGGCGCAAATCATGGATGACCAAGTTGGCCCATTGATTAGCAAAGGCTACACGGGTAACCCCGTAATGGGTAACGGAGTGGAAGTAACTTGGTAAACAGGTTATGATATCAAATCTTTTCATTCTTTTTACGATTAATATCGAGCAAACCCTGGGGTAGATCCAGAATCAGTTGTTTCTTTTGGGGATCCCAAGAGCGCAGGAAGGCTTTTATTAATGGAATCAGGTAGTACTCATTTACCGGATAGCCCATGAGACGAATGCGGCCCTGAGTGTTCGTATCTTTTTTTTCAGTTTCTATTGGTTTTACAACCAATAAATCTTGGGTGCCATTAAAATCAAAAGAGGCAACTACACCCACTAGTTTCTCTTTATCATAAACGGTGGCTTCTAGAAATTCATACAAAAAGGGTTGCTGCGGATCGGAGCTTTGAAGATGGTGGGTTTCTAAAAAAATAAAAAAATTTTTTAATCGTTCTGCCTCTTGCCGGTGGGTAATCCCTTCTAGACGCATAAGAAAGTTCTTTTTGTGGGGTTTAATCTGTTGGCACACCAGTCGCAACAAAACGGGGCTACTACTCCTTGCATCAAGGAAATCTGAATAATCCTCATTAAAAATTAAGGTGATTGGCGTACCTTGATACCAGTCCGCTCTTTGGGCGTACAGTCGCACATAAAGATCCCCCCGAAGACCATGGGGGCGCAGGACGCTTCCAATACAAATCCAACGCTTATTCAATGATCTCTAAAACGCTACGTTTGTTAAGCTTGGTAGATGCTGCTGCCAAAATGGTCCGCATGGAGCGCGCGGTTCTGCCTTGCTTTCCGATCACCTTTCCTAAGTCAGATTTCGCTACTTTAAGTTCCACTACTGTAGAATGCTCGCCCGCAACTTCCGTTACTGTGACCTGATCAGGAAGATCTACTAAGGACTTT
>JANWYU010000193.1 GCA_025055135.1 Pseudobdellovibrionaceae bacterium
AAACCCATGGGCAAGCCAAAAGACAGGGATGAAGCCTATTTTTTCCTTAAAACGCTATCCGGACGAACCCATGAAGTGATCACCGCCTTTTGTCTGGGTCTTAATCTTTATGACCATCCTCAAACCACTCGTTGGGCTAAGACGTTGGTTACCTTTAAAAAACTCTCGGATGAAATCATCAATCAATACATCAATTCAGGATCTCCCTTTGATAAAGCAGGCGGATATGGTTACCAGGATGATTTTGGCAAATCGTTCGTTGAGTCAATTAACGGTCTTGAATCAACTATTATCGGATTACCCATTGAACTTTTGTTAGATGAATTAACCCCTTTTATTAAGGATCCAAGCTATGACTCTCCATCAAATTAAAGCTAAGATTCCCTCCCATTGTCGATTAATTGCCGTTTCCAAAAAACAACCGATCAGTGCAATTCTTGAGTTGTATCATGCCGGATGTCGCGATTTCGGAGAAAATTACTCGCAAGAATTGATCGAAAAGCAATTTGAACTTAAGGAGATTAATGATATTCGTTGGCACTTTATTGGTAACATTCAAAAAAACAAGTTAAAGCACTTAGTTGGTATCGTTGAATATATTCATAGCGTTGGTAGCATCGACATTGCACGAATAATTAGCGAAATTGCCGAAAAAAAAGGATTAACCCAAAAAATTCTCTTACAATTAAACTTAGCCCACGAATCGACTAAAAATGGTTTCACCGAAGATGAGCTTTTAAGATTTCTGCCCGATATCATCGCGCTTCCCAATGTTGAGGTTGTGGGTCTTATGACCTTACCACCATTATATAACAATCATGAAAATGTTCGCCCATTTTTTCGACAATTACGCACCTTACGTGATCAGCTACAAAATGAGTATCCCTCAATCAAAGAGCTGAGCATGGGCACTAGCCAAGATTATCTCATCGCTATTGAAGAAGGTGCTACCATGATTCGCTTAGGAACCCTTCTTTTTGGCCCTCGACCTAGCTCAACTTAGTATCGTTAATTTATCTTTGAGGAGGCTACCCTATGATATATCGAAAGTTAGGGTTTATTGGGAGTGGTAACATCACTCATGCTATAATCAAGGGATTGATTCAAAAGGCGCAATTTGATCCAGGTAAAATATATGTTACTAATCGATCTAATCAGAAAGCTTATCGTCTCGCTCAGCTTTTTGGAGTAAATGCTTTAAACTCTAACGAAGCTTTGGTTGAAAATTCTGATATTATTTTTTTGGCGGTTAAACCCCAGGATTTTTCCACTCTCATTGATGAAGTGCGTGGATCGCTTAGCCCGCAACAGGCTGTAGTCAGCCTAATTGCTGGAATCAGCATTGAAAGTTTACAAAAAAAACTAAATTGTGAACACGTTGCTCGTATTGTTCCCAACACCGCCGTCTCCATTGGTTCAGGGGTCATCGGAATTTATTCCTCGCAAAACTATTTAAGAGAATTCCTACACCGCCTATTTCAACCGCTGGGAACTTGCGTTACCTTACAGAACGAGGATCTTATAAATTCAGTATTAGTCGCTACCTCAAGTGGATTAGGATTTATGCTGGAAATGATGTCCTATTACTGCGATTGGTTGGCAAGTCATGGCTTCAGTGATTCTGAAGCACGAACAATGATTCAGGCTACTATGATTGGAGCTGGACGTTTGTCTTGTGACAATCCCCAAATTGATTTAGAGACCCTCATTTCTCAAATAGCATCCAAAAAAGGAGTAACCGAAAGTGGACTAAAAACCCTTCGTTCATTCGAAATGGATCGATTGATTCGTATGAGTTTGGACCAGGCCCAACAAAAAACTGAGGAATTATCTCGTCTAGTTTAATTTTTATTATTTTTATTTTTATATTTTTATTTTTTATTTGAAATTGGTTAAACCTTGCCCAAATACATAAGTCTAGATATTCTGAAAATAAGGGACTTAGTCCCTTATTTCTCTTTGCTTCAAGGAGGAAGCTATGAAAATCACCCCCGTTGAACTTCACCAGAAGGTATTTCAAAAGTCTGTTTTCGGTTACGATCCAGATGAAGTTGATCAATATTTACGTCAGATTGCTGGTTATCTTGAAACCCTTTTAAGCGAGCAAATGGCCTTAAAGGATGCTTTACGGGAAAAGGACTTACAGATCCTCAATTACAAGGAACGGGAACAGTCGTTACAAGATGCCATTACCGGGGCCAAACAAATGGCAGAAAAAATGAGAGAAGATGCACAAAGAGAGGCTCGTCTCATTATTAGCGATGCCGAACATAAGGCAGAAGCCCTCGTG
>JANWYU010000104.1 GCA_025055135.1 Pseudobdellovibrionaceae bacterium
TCCCCAATAAAATCAATAATATCATCGCTTTCTGTCTGATCCTCAAAATCCAATGGGCGCAAGTACGTAGAGCCTTTGATAAGACCTTTAGCAATGTAATAAAGCTCCCTCTTGGTGTTGACGGCACCAATTTCAATATTCCGTAACAATATGTCCAACATAAAAATGACGCGAGCCAATTTTTGCACACTTGATACATTGAGCTCCGTGCGCACTTTTTTCTTTCCGGGAGTAAGGTAACCAACTCGAGGGTCGTAATGGGCATTATCTAATGTGGTTTTAACTGCCTCAAGCAACGGACGACGGCTCTTCTCCAAATCCGTCAGCATGCGATCAGCCAGTTTACGGGCCTCTTTTAGAACGTCAATTTTTGTCTGCCGAATTTTCAGTAAGCCCATCGTATCACCTCTCTTTTGTGCCTGTACTTCGGCTTGTTGTTGACTGCGACTTCTGAGATAGGCTGGAACCATGGGCTCCTAGCCTACCTTCCTCAGCCTTCTTGGGTTCATCCCAATTGGTATCATTGAGTGACTCTTGATCCCTTCCCAAAAGCCTCTGCAAACCCGCATAGGCACGATCCCGTCGTTGGGGTGAAGCCTTCGTAATTTGACATAAATAATCCACCAAAATGGGGGCAAATTGTTCAATATGGGCCTTCTTTCTTAAAAAATCGGCTTCACGCTGTTCCCTCCGAATATAACGAGAGAGTTTTTGGCCTGCTTGAATGAGTGCCCTTCGAATTTCTTCCACCAACTCATCAGAGGCATCAATAGTTTCCTTCGAAGCATTTTTGAACTTAATAAAAGGGCTGGTTACCGCTACGGCAAATATATAAGGACCCAAAGGTAGTGAGCCTTTAGGCTGTTGTAAACCATAGGTCCGCCAATTAACGGATTCAATGGCTTTGGTAATAGCACAGGACGCCTTATCAAATTGGAGGGGAACTCGGTTAGCAAAACGCAGGACTTGAACCGGATCCTCTGGATCCTGTTTCACATTCTTAAAGCGCGCCAAAGCCACCTCTACGACTACCGGCTTGTAATCACAAATGGTGGGCTTTCTGGTAACAACCGAAAAAAAGTCCACTTCGCCTAATCTTTGAATACTCATACTCAAAGCTGACTCCCCTACCGTTAATACACTTTTGGTAGAAGGTGCTGGCAGTTGTGTTTCTTGAATGATTTTAAAAAGAGAGGCAAAGTCTTCGTTTTTTAAACTGGTCAGAGGACGTTCCAAAAATGAAGGGCTTAGTCCATTATGAACAAACTGCTGTAAAACAGAATCAGTTATACGTGAAAAACCCGTTTTCAAAAATTTCGCCACAGACACCCTACCAAATAAAGCAGCATAAGTAATAAACTCACCCAGTTTATAGGTATGAGGATGTGGTAACGTAGCATCGGGAATTCGAGGAACCTCTTGACTAACCCGAATATGAGATACTGGATCCATTCCCGGCAGTTGGTAATGTAAGGTCAAATGAGGGTTAACCAAAACAGTGCCTTCTAAATAGGTCAGTAACCCTCCGTCCCCATGAATTTGTAAGCGACCATCAATTACAAACTCTACTTTGGTTCCTCGAGGAACGTCTGCATCGAGGGTTACTCGGTTTTTAACAATCCCAGTATTGGTTTTAATATCAACATCCACTTGCGCTTGAATTGCCTTGCGCATCCGCTCCGTTCGAGTAGTAACAATAACTCCCTGGGCTTGAGTAAGCTGCGCCCAAGTTGTTGCAGCAGAAATACCTATACCTTGCTGACCTCGAGTACATTGTCCACGTCCAAATTTACTGGACGCTAAATATTCTCCAAAGACCTTAGCCAAATCATCACCCTCAATACCAGGTCCATTATCCTGAACCATCACTTTTATTTTTTCAGTATTTCTTCCTGACCCTGCCCCTAACCGCTCGATGGTTACCCAAATCTCGGGCAGAATGCCTGCCTGCTCACAGGCATCTAAAGAATTATCAACTGCTTCCTTTAAAGTAGTCAGCACCGCCTTGGTGGGTGAAGAAAAACCAACCTGCTGCAGGTTTTTGGCAAAATATTCTGCCGTACTGGATTTTGTAATTTTACCCATATCTTCATGAGAAAGGGATTCTGAAAGGATGACAAGGCAACAAGCGTAAACCGATTTTTAAAATGAAGCTGATGTTACCCTCTAACTCCAGCAACGGCAACAATTGAAAGACGAATGGGTATTTGACGGCTTTTACATAGATAAAAAATTTGTAGCAAAATACGGTGAGGTAACCTAGCCTCTACATACTTTCGAATTCCATAATTACGAGGTATAAAAACCCGCACATATTGGCGATCTTCACGCTTAATCTTTGAAACTAACTGATAAAATTGTGCTTCTAAGTAAATCCTCCCCCATTCTAGGTTGGTTAAATCCTTCGATGAAAAACAGATTAAAAAGTCTAAATCTTTATATTTTTGATCGTGATCTTTTTGATCGTGTAAAGCCCCACTGAAAACTCCTAATGATTCAAAATCCCTTTTAAAATCTGAAAATAAGATACATAACTCTTTTTTTGGTGCTACCCCCGCCGCAAAGCCAGTACCTACCCAACCCACCATCCCAAATAAGATTCCCATAACGACAAACCCGATCCAAGAGAGATTTTTTACTCCTCTCAATGTTCCTTGCTGTCCTTTTACACTGTGGTCTTTTGTTGTCTTCTTTTTGTTTTCCATACCGTAGAAAATTTCAACCGATTTCCTTTAAGAAGAGAAATGGTTCTGAAAAACAATAATTTTTGTGAAAAAAAAAGAACGATGCCGACAATTTTGGAACAGCTATTTAGAAGCGGATGTTACAAAGAACATTTTTCGGCTCTAGAACTAGCCTAACAAAATTTCCCTGACAGAGGCCAAAATCCCAACCTTTGGTGCCCCGAGCCAGACTTGAACTGGCACGCCAGTTTGACCCAGCCCAGGATTTTAAGTCCTGTGCGTCTACCGATTCCGCCACCGGGGCCTTTAATAAATCAAACCAACTATCTTGAAAACCTCTTCTCCTTTGATTTTGGTATCACTTAGAAGATGCATTTTTTAAAACTGCTTTATTAAAGCAAAAAGCATAAAAAAGAAAAACATTTTCCTGTGAAAGCTCAATAATGCGTCATAACTGAGTGGACATTTCCTTAGCTAGTTCATAAAAAGTCCGAACCATCACACCACTAGCCCCTTTGTTGGAACAATAATTGAGTCGGTTACCAACCCCATAAGCGGTCCCCGCAATATCAAAATGGGCCCACGGAATACCCTTCTCTACAAAATTCTCTAGAAAGGCTGCTGCTGTTGCGGATCCTGCACCTTTGTTCGAAGAAATGTTTGATAAATCCGCGAAAGTCCCCTTCATGTCCTCACCGTGCTGATCCACCAAAGGCATCCTCCACACCCATTCTCCCGATAAACGACTGGCCTCCTCAATCTGACGAGATAACTCGTCAAAACGAGTAAAATATCCCGTGTGTAAATTGCCTAGCGCCACCACAATGGCTCCTGTCAATGTGGCCACATTCACGATAGCAAAGGGCTTGTACTCCGATGCCAAAACCAAAGCCTCACCTAAAATGAGTCGTCCCTCCGCGTCCGTATTGTTCACTTCCACAGTTTTCCCGTTTCGAGCCACATAAACATCCCCTGGCTTTATGGCACTCCCACCAGGCATATTTTCAGTAACAGGTAATATTCCCACAACGTGAATTGGTAACTGCCTCTCAACAATTGCTTTTAATGCCCCAACTACAGCCGCAGCGCCGCACATATCAAACTTCATCTCTTCCATGCTCGCACTAGGCTTTAGACTAATACCTCCCGTATCAAAAGTTAGCCCTTTCCCCACAAACGCCAAAGGACGGGAGGAGCGACGATGCCCTTTATATTCCACTATGATCAAGCGGGGTTCCTCATGAGACCCCTTGGCCACTGCCAAAAGACCGCCAAGACGTTCCTTCTCAATTCTTTTTTTATCCCAAATTGTTACTTTCACATTGCTCTTATTTTTAAAGTAACTCTCAACTTCTTTAGCAAAAGCTGCCGGAGTTAAATAGTTACTCGGTAAATCCCCCAAGCGCCTGCTCGTGTTTACGGCATAAGCTAACGTCTGAGCTTCATTTACAGCATCACGAGCCTCCGATACACAATCCGATGGAACCACCATATCCACTTGGCATGTGTCTGAAAATGAGGGTCCTTCTTTAACGCTTTTAAGCTCATCAAATGAGTAGGCCGCTAACTCCATACCCTCCACCCACGCTCGCACCTGATGGGCTTTTAAGTCATGATATTCATCAAGATAAACCACGATATGCTTGATTTTTTCCTTGGACAAAGCTCGGTAACAGGCAGCTCCCGCTTGACGCCACCTTTCGTGATCATCTTTATTCTTTCCTAGACCCACACAAACTAAATGCTGGGAGTTTCGAAACGAAACCCCCCTCAAAAAATACACCTGCTTTTCATTGCCCACAAAAATCTCACTCTCGGCTAATTCTTTTAAGACCTTTGGTACATTCGAGATCATCCACATCGTCTTACTTTTATTATTTGGTGTATGGGATTTCTTTTTTTTATCAGATGTAGTATCGGAGGCATCCATTTTATGTGCTAACACAACTCCCACTGAAGTTAATCCAGACTTGGCAAAATGATCCTTAACTTGAACCTTCATAAATAGCCTCCCATAACACGTGCAGGGCTTGGATGGTAACAAGACATCGTCAGAAAGTCGAGTCGAGAATAATGCAGCAAATCTTGAATCAGAACCAAAATGGTCGATACTGAGGAAGAATCAGAATGATTCTCATAAAAGATGTAGATAAGGAGAAATCACGTGTCTCTAATTCCCTTTGTCATTGAACAAACCAGTCGAGGTGAACGTAGCTATGACATTTATTCTCGGCTGTTAAAAGATCGCATTATTTTTTTAGGCACCGCTGTAACCGACGAAGTGGCAAATTCTGTAATTGCTCAACTTTTGTTTCTTGAAGTGGACAATCCTGAAAAAGATATTCATCTTTACATTAACTCTCCAGGAGGCAGCGTGAGCGCCGGCTTAGCTATTTATGATATCATACAATTTGTAAAATGTGATGTGGCCACCTATTGCATGGGATTGGCTGCCAGCATGGGATCACTTCTTCTAACTGCGGGAACCCCTGGAAAACGCTATGCCCTGCCGAATAGCCGGATTATGATCCATCAGCCCCATTTAGCTGGTGGAGGACTCGGTGGACAGGTTACGGATATTGAAATCCACACCAGAGAATTGGTACGCACCAAAAGACGTTTAACGGAAATATATGCACAACATACAAAAAAAACCGTAGAGGAATTAGCATCCTTAATGGAAAGGGATTATTTTTTAACTCCGATGGAAGCAAAAGAATTTGGTTTAATAGATCAAATCGTGACATCCCGTAAAACCTCTTTCAAGGTAGGAAATCCATGAGTCGCAATCAGGTTCAACTCTCTTGCAGTTTTTGTGGTAAGCACCAAAAAGAAGTACGAAAACTTATTGCGGGACCTAATGTTTACATTTGTGACGAGTGTGTCGACCTTTGCAACGACATTCTTTTGGAAGAAAAACAAAAAGAAACCATTCAAAACTTTAATCTTAAACTCCCCTCACCTACGGAAATTAAAAAACATCTAGACCAATATGTGATAGGGCAAGAACATGCCAAAAAAGCACTATCGGTAGCCGTATACAATCACTATAAGCGCATCCAAACCATCATCCGCCCCTCCTCTTCTCGAGGGCACCATCAGCAAAACAACGATGTGGAACTGCAAAAATCGAATATTTTATTGATTGGACCCACAGGATCCGGAAAAACGCTGCTGGCACAAACCATTGCCCGGATTTTAAATGTGCCTTTTGCAATGGCTGATGCTACCACCCTTACTGAAGCCGGATACGTGGGAGAAGACGTTGAAAATGTGGTCCTCAATCTCCTACAGGCAGCCAATTGGGATATCGAAAAAACCCAAAGAGGGGTCATTTACATTGATGAAATCGATAAAATTGCCCGCAAATCGGAAAATCCCTCCATTACCCGAGATGTTTCTGGAGAGGGTGTGCAGCAGGCCCTTTTGAAAATTTTAGAGGGAACCATTGCAAACGTACCTCCGAAAGGCGGACGAAAACACCCTCAACAAGAGTTTATTCAAGTAGATACGACCAACATTCTGTTTATCTGTGGTGGTGCATTTGTTGGTCTTGAAAAAATTGTCGAAAACCGAATTTCAAATCGAACCATGGGAATTGGGGCTGATATCAAAACCACAGAAGAAAAATTGAAAGAAATAAACTACCTCAAACTAGTAGAACCCGATGATCTGATTAAATTTGGAATGATTCCGGAGTTTATTGGTCGATTGCCCATTGTTACTGCCTTAGATCCCTTGGATGAGGCGGCTTTAATTGATGTGTTAGTAAAGCCCAAAAATGCGCTAACCAAGCAGTATCAAAAATTAATGTCCTTTGAAGGGGTCGATCTTAAGTTTACCGAACAAAGCCTCAAAGCCATTGCCCGCCTAGCGATCAAAAGAAAAACAGGGGCTCGAGGACTTAGGAGTGTCATTGAGGCTGCAATGTTGGACGTCATGTTTGAAATTCCTTCCAAGAAAGACGTAAAACAAGTTATAATAACCGAAGAGGTGATTACTCAGGGTTTAAAACCTGAAATCATCTTTAAAACTAAGGAAGAAAAGGAAGAAGAAAACAAAACGGAAATTGCTTAGTGCTTGATCCTGGCCTTCCTTAGTTAAAATAATCATACCGATTAAAACGGAGGGCCCATGGAAGCAAAGCAACTTGATTTACCCCTTTTGCCCCTTAGGGACCTAATTATTTTCCCTCACATGATGATGCCCTTTTTTGTTGGTCGGGAAAAGAGCATTGCGGCTTTGGAATACGCAATGACCCACCAACTGGATATTGTGCTTGCGGCCCAAAAGGATGCAAAAACCAATAATCCAAATCCTGATGAAATTTTCAATGTGGTAACCGTAGGCTCCATCGTACAGTTACTGAGGTTACCTGATGGAACAGTCAAAGTTTTGGTAGAGGGCAAACAACGCGCCAAAATTTTAGAATTTAAATCCCAAGATGCTTTTTATCTAGTCCGGGTAGAAACCATCGCCGAAGAAGCGGAATCCTCTGTGGAGGTTCAGGCTCTGATAAGATCGGTTAAGAACACTTTTGAAACCTATGTCAAATTAAACAAGCGAATTCCTCCTGAGATTTTGATGCGCATCTCGTCCATTGAAAATCCCAGTGAATTAAGTGACATCATTGCAGCCCAACTGAATTTAAAATTAGAAGACAAACAAAAAATTTTAGAGATTTTTGAACCAGCTAAGCGGCTTGAACACGTATTGGGCTTAATGAGCGGA
>JANWYU010000158.1 GCA_025055135.1 Pseudobdellovibrionaceae bacterium
AAGACTCGCAGTAAGGTCGACTTTCCACTTCCCGAAGGCCCCAGTAAAGCAATACGACGCCCTTTTTTGATTTCTAGGTTGATGTTCTGAAATAAAAATTGCGTTTGATTCGGGTAACGATAGCAAAGACCTTGTGCTCTAATCACCCACTTATCCATAAAAGGAACATTACCGTCCCTTTTATGGAAAAGGGAGTTTTCATTAATGTTGATACGTTAACACGCTTTTGCAGCAAGTCGACTCCGGATATCAGTGTGATAAAAACCATGTTTTGTAACAAAATTGTGCTAAAAGCCTTTTGAAAGGATTGGTAAAACTCTAAGAAATTTAAGAAAACAAAGAAGTGAATGATGGTATTACTTTTTCAATTTTATAAAATGATTACCTTAAAGTTTAAACCCCTTTTTTATTTTCTTGGGTTATTGGCACTTTGGCCTCACCCTCTGCAATCGGATCAAACAAAAGACCGCACTCCCAAGCCAAACCCTCTACCCAAAGTTCATCTTCTACTAAATTGGAAGTTTGAACCCCAATTTGGGGGATTTGTAACCATAGTAACCCAAAATTTGGACAAAAAACACGGCTTTCAACTGGAAATTACCCCAGGAGGTTCGGGAACACCAACCATTCAGTTACTCACTGAACAAAAAGTAGACTTTGGAATTGTGAGTGGTGACGAAATGATCTTAGCCCAAGTCCGTCAGCCCCGAGCGCTAAAGGCGCTTTGGGCTACGTTTCAAGAAAACCCTCAAATAATTATGATGAAAAAAGATTCTGCCATTCGCACCCTAAAAGATCTTTTCGCTAATGAGCGCTATACCCTTACCTGGCAGGGCGGATTACCCTACGCTACTTTTCTTAAGAAGAAATATCAGAGCGTTTTTAAAATCAAAACCCGACCTTACTTAGGAGGACTTTCTGTGTTTTTGAATGAACCGTTTATTGCTACTCAGGGCTTTGAAACCAGTGAGCCATTCTTAGTACCAAAGGGCATTAACGTTACCATCTTTCCTGTCCGCGAAGAGGGCTTTAACCCTTACTTAACAGTTTTGGCCACTCACACAGAGCTGACCCGCACCAAACCCGATCTCATCCGCCAGGTTATCAATGCAACAAAAGAAGGTTGGCAGCACTATCTGAAAGATCCCGAAGCAGCCCACCAATATATGCTTAAAAAAAACCCCCTTTTAACCAAGGACTTTCTTTCTCAAAGTGCTACCTCTCAAAAATCCCTGATCATACCCAAAGATCCCAACATTCCCTTAGGTCATATGGATCCTAATCGATGGATCCAACTCATCCGGACCATGAAGGAAGCCGGTGTCATTCCGACATCAACGAATATAACACCGGCTGATATTATGTTTTCAGAATAGACGTGTGATCATAAAAAAACTCACCCCAAAGAAATCCTTGGGGTGAGCACCGACAGACTCAGGGACATGAAGATGACGTGTTACTCACTTTTGTTCTTAATCCAGAATCTTCAATCGTTACATTTTAATAACAGCGCCTCCATTGAAGGTGATAAACTAATTCACTTGAAATGTCGGCCGAATCGACTGCAGTTAATGTTTGTTCCATAAAGTTGTTGGTTTGGTTCATAATGGCCACGTTGGCTCTCAGATTGACACTTTTTCCACAAGGAGTCCAAACTAGCGTGCGAGCCAGTAACTCATCCCGAATAAAGAAATTGTCATTTAAAGGACCAAAAAAGGAACGGGAAACGCGACGACCTCGAGAACCTGCCCAAAAGTACTCAGCTTCAAATTGACTTCGAGCACCCCAAGGTAGGGAGTTAAAACCACGATAGTCAACCTGGAAAATAGCTACCGAATAACCCTGAGGAACTTCAACAGGTATCGATAGGTTACACGATTTCCGATCAACTTGTTTGCCAGAGTGTCCACCACTTTCTGCAGTAAATTGATCAAATAAAATTGTGATTGTTGACCCATCAGGACTTACAGAAACGCTAGCAGTTCCCGCAGGACAGCCCGATCCTCCGTAGGAAGGAGTGCCTAACCTAATGGATTGTGCTAAAGAGACTTGAGATAAACCCAAAAGAAGAGCTAACGCTGCTAAAAGTGTAGTTTTCATATTTCCCCCCTTTTTTGTTGTAATTTGTTAATGACGTGTTACTATTGGAAGTGTTACTATTGAATTGGTTACTATCTCTTCTGCCTTTTTAATCTTCAAAACATCACCCTCACCAAAAAGATCATCACCCCCTTTCTGAAATAAAATGAATCACCATTAAATTAACGACACTGACGTAACTCAATGCCAAAACCTTGGCGCCCAGAAAAATCTTGTGAATCGAGATCCACCAAAGCCTCTTGGCTTTGACGGGCATTTCGAAAGCGGTTAAGACCTAATTGTGATACCACCATAATGCGATGGAAGCGTTTAGAACAATCTGAAAACTGAAGCCGATGAGAGGCCGCCTCCACCCGATGAAAATAACTTCCTAGAGAAGGTCCAACCCAACGTATTTCACGAGTGTGAGGAACTCGTTGCCCTTCTAATAAGGCAGCCAATCTATGGTAACCCTCTACCTGACTGGGAATACTGCGAAATCCCCGATAGTCCACGGATTTAAAGGCAAAAGAAATACCAGGATTTACTTCAACATCAATGTATATGTAGCATTCCTTACGAACAGTAGGAACATCGTGAGGTAATAACTGAATTCGATACTTATCAAACAACAGGCTTAATTCCTGAAGGTCCGGTGAAACCGTCGCGGATACACTTTGGAAGTCACACCCTGATCCCTGCCAAGTTACCTGCCGAATTTGAATTTGGCCCTTAACCACCGTCGAAAGGACCAAAGTTGTTGACAATAGTAACCACTGCCAACCCCAAGTTACTTTTGATTCCCCCCCCTTTTTTCTCAATCTTAATCGTATATTCATGTCCCCCCCCTTTTTTCTGCCACTTATGCACTAGCAACAAGTGTGCCAATGGAGAGGGGTCACTTTAACACCAGCCCCAAACTGATGTGTTATCTAAATGAGCTGTGCTCACTCGGTATGGTGGAAAACTAACTCCTATTTGATTATATTGAAAAAATTATAATTCAACGTCCTACCGTAATAAATTTTGTCTCTATCTCCAAACTTTAGTATCCAATGGCCACAAATTCACCAATTGCAAAGTGGAAATAAAATTTAAAGAAACAGGGAAGGTCATTCAATGTCGATGTTGTTAGAAAGAATGTTCTCAATAGCGCTAGTAACAACAAGTATTTTGGTTATCCAAATTACCAATAGCTATGCAGAGTCGATAGCGGTTCCTCTTTCAGGATTCAAGCAACCAGCTTCGGACCTTTGGGATTTTAAGTCAAATCGGTATTTGTCTCCGGAAGAGGTGGTTCAGATTGAAGCTTCTACAGGATCGAGTGATTTGATTGATCCAGCTCCCAATTTATTTTGGAGTCCTCAAGTAATCCCCACTCAAACAGAACCACCTATTTTGGACGAAACAGAGACCTACCAATTTTTACCAAAAGAAACTGAAACCATTTTTCAATATTTCATCGGGAAGATACAAAATCCAAAAAACCTTCAAAAATTTCGTTTTTTAATATCCCGCTTTAACGTGCGCGATATCATTGCCGCCCGCCTCTTAAACAGATTAGGCTATGTTATCCCTTCGGTTCAATATGTTCCCAAATTAAAAATACGATTTGCTAATCATTCCGAACTTGAAAGTTTTATCTTTGATTTTCAGAAAGCCCTGTTGGTAGATGCTGATTTACGATCTTGGATATCTGAAGTAGATCGAGAAAACAATACGGTAACAATACGTTACCCGATAGTGCAGGCTCTACCATCCACGGAATACGATTTTTATTTGGGACAACTTTTGGATCCCCAAATTCCAGAACATCGAACCGACGCCCTTCGCTTTGCCCAATTAAGAGCATACCGAGCCCTTATTGCACCATTAACTCTGGTGAATATTCCCGAAAGCATTAACCGGTTTCACCCCAGGGCAGTACAGGTGGTAGGGGGTAATGTTATTTTTTATCATGGAAGTGCGTCATCCTTTTTTTCGACCACTCGAGACGATATCCGATGGATTTTAAGGAAGATGGCTAGCCTTACCACTGCAGAATGGCAGTCTCTTGTAGAAAGTGCCCTACTTCCTCCGTCCCTCACTCAATTGGTTACCGCAAAAATTATTCACCGTCTCAACCAAATGCTTGAAGTCTTTCAATTAGCTCATTTAAAGATCTCCCCTTTGCCCCTTGATCTCACTAGTGAAGACGGACTGGTAAAAAACGGTAAAGTAACCCAAGAATTGATACCGGATTATCCATTCCGATTGAGTCATAAAGATCGCGAACCCATTATCTCCTCTGATGATTTCAAGCATATACTGCGCATTAAAGGATGGAGCGCTGTCTTACAAACAGCGCTAAATCACTTAAATGAGAAACTCGAAGTACTAAAAATGGAAAAAATTTTAAAAAACCGTCAAAAAGAAATTCATGAAAGGATCCAACATCATATTAAAACCAAACCCTGGGAACCTCTTTATCAAAAAGTGGAATCTTGGGGTGGAAGCATCGGAGGATTTGTAATTCATGGGGATCGATCCCTCTCAGTTGGTAACTATCAAAACTCAAAAGCGTTAATACAACTAATAGATAATATTAGTGTGTCAGGATCGCTTGGCTATTTTTTCGCAGTGGATGGATATTCCTATTCAAAACCCAATGGATTAACCCAAATTTATTTTAGCAGAGACTATACACATATCAGGCCATTAAATTCCATCAAAGAAAGTAAAACCATCGATGATACCGTACTCGAGCTTCCATCACGGCTCAACGATTTGTTCGCCATCCTTAACGATCAAAACCAAAAGTCAGAAGAAACCGTTACTCAGTCCAAAAGTCCTTTGAAGGAATTGTTACAGAAACTTCGTACTAATGAAACCATTGTTATTACCGATAGTCTTGTTACCGCTGCCGGATTAGGAACAGTCACAAACTTTCCAACACTCTTTAGGTTATCCAAGACCTCAATCGCCAATCGGATCAATCTTGGTATTAATGGCCAGAAATTATGGCTGCGACAAACATTCATCACGCGCACTGAAAAGGGGTTACAAATTTCATACAATTATCAACGAAATACAGGCGCCTCCATTAATCTCGACTTATCATACTTCCTTAATTTCCTCTCCTTAGGATGGCAAAAAAACAAATTGAATATTTACTCAGATGTTTATTTATTTGATGCAGAAAAAAACTCTGATCGATCCTCAGCCTTTGAACTGGCATTATGGGATCTTTTCAAACATAACCAAAGTGAACGATTGAAGAATCAATTTTCCGACTTAAAGTTTAATATTCATCAATCAAGTAATTTAAGCAGCGAAGATCTTCTTTTTCTTCTTTGGCGCATGAGAAAATTTGATGAGAACAAAAAAATACGGGTCTACTTTCCCCCTCATGCCGAATACCCCGATTTAAAACCTGAAGAAGATCCTGTCAAAATTCATCTCCATCGAAGAGGTTACTTAGAAGGATTAGATTATTTTGGCCTTTTAACACAATTCTTCAATGGTTTGTTGAATCGACACCTACCGGATCTAAAAGCTCAGTTACCGAAAAACACTTATATCGACCCTTCCCAAATGATTTGGGGAAGCTCACGTTGGAAAACGATTCGGATTGAAACTGACGAAAAAACAAAAAATTCGATTGGCATCTTACAAACTGTTTGGGCTGGGTGGCAGGCATCACAGGCTCAATTTCGTCAGTTACTCGAACAAATCCATCAACAATTTGATTTATCAAGAAAATGGGGATACCCCCTATTTCAACAGGAAGAGTTCATGACGGTCAAAAAAATCAAATTCTATCGCATAATTGCTTCGTTTCACGTCTTACCAGAGGCCATGAACAACCTTTTCGAAAAATTGTTTGGCGAAGATCCCCAATTCATGCAAAAACCAAGATACTCTAGAGTTCAATCGTTTTTTCAAAGCATCTCTAAAACTCTTGGAAAACCATACCACCCTGGTGAGCCATCCTTTTATAGAAGAGTTGCAATGTTACTTGGGGGTGGCGATGTCCAAAAAGGTATTGCCAAAATCCAAGAAAATTGCCCAATAGAACACCCAGGACACTGGTATAATGAAGTATTTTATTCCTGTTTGGATGAATGGATTATCAAAATGTTCCAGTTACTACGCACCTACCAAAAATTGAGTAACATTGATGAAAAAAACCGCTGGTTTGCTGATATTTTAGAAAATTTATTTAGTTATTTTAACCTTGATCAAATCTCGGAATTTTTCGATTCAAAGCACTTTTTGTTTAAGTTGCAAATCAGTGGCTTCCGAGAGGGTGACGAAGATGGGGATCTCGATTACTTTTCTCACACCTATGGCAATCCAGAGAGAAGTATTCCATACTTAAATGGATTTATTTTCGAATTAAGCGAGGAAACAGGAATACTTCCCCATATTTTGGATCGCTCCTATTCTGGATTTTAAATGTAAGGAGAAAAATCATGAATGATATGATACGCCT
>JANWYU010000160.1 GCA_025055135.1 Pseudobdellovibrionaceae bacterium
GAACAGGAACATCAAGCTAAGAAAAAATACAGTAAAAAACCTGATCAGAAAAACAAACGCCACAAAAAAACACAACAGAAAAAGGGGAAAAGATAAAAAAACGCAATGAAACTGATTAAAAACACCTCCCGCCTGACGGAAATTATCACCACCTTTGCGCGCTACGGATTTAGTCCTTGGATCGACAAAATTAAATTAAGTAAGTACATTGACAGCCACCATCCGAGTATTTCCACTTCCGAACTTGCCAAAATTCCTCTGCCCGATCGGCTGAAATTTGCCTTTGAAACCCTCGGGCCCACTTTTGTTAAGTTCGGCCAAATTTTAGCGAGCCGTTCGGATTTGTTACCCGAATCATTTATCGATGCCTTTGGCAGACTACACGATCAGGTAACGCCCCAACCTTTTGAACGAATACAACAGGTCTTAGCAAAAGAGCTGGGTAACAAAATAAATGATTTTGAAAGTATTGACCCCCTATGTTTGGGGTCAGCCAGTGTGGCCCAAGTGCACCGGGCTCGGTTAAAAGACGGTTCGCGATTGGTGCTTAAAATTCAAAAACCCGAAGTGGTGGAAACCATTCGAGAGGATCTTGATCTTTTGGCCTTTGTAGCCCAGCTCCTCCATCGTCACGTTGAGGAACTCAAATCCCTAAATTTGCCCGATTTGGTGGATGAGTTTGCTCAGGCTCTGGCTCAGGAAACCATCTTTTTTTTAGAAGCCAACAACATCCGAAAATTTAAAAATCTGTTTCCCAGTGAAAACCCATACCAATTAAAAATTGCCAACGTTTATTGGAATTACACCACCCACAAAGTCTTGGCGCTTGAGGAAATTGAAGGGTGGCCCCTTAGCCATCCCCAAGCTGCAGCTCCCTCTGAGGGACGCGATCAACTAGCTGCCGCCATATTACGCAACTATTTAACCCAAGTTTTTGTCCATGGATTCTTTCATGGTGATCTACACCCAGGTAACGTTCTTATTTTACCTCATGGCGGCTGGGCCTTAATCGATTTTGGAGTAGCTGGACGGTTAGGTTTAAAAACCAAAATGGCTATTATTAAAATGTTACGGGCCTTAGCTCAAGAAGATTATTATCAACTTGCAAACGAATACGTCTTTCTATCCCCCTATAGTGATCGGCTCGTCCCTGATCGATTTGCCGAAGGGCTTGCGCGTACCATTAGCCCATATTATGGCCTTAATTTGAATAACATTAACACAGGCTCTTTGTTACTAAAAACCGCACGTTTGGCTTATCAAGAAGGATTACAAATCCCCCGTGAATTGTTACTGTTTTTTAAATCTTTAGTAGGCATCGAATCCATCATTCGCCGCCTAAGCCCTCAATTTGACTTCCTTTCTGAGGCCTTGCAGTTTGTTCAATCGTTAGACCACCAAGTAATTACTCAGGAAGAATGGAAAAAACATTTGTTCTTACTGGCTCAAGAAAGTGAGCATCTCATTAAAGAGTTACCCCGCCAAATCCATTTGTATTTAAAAAAAATCACTTCGGCCCATTATGAGGAAAAGGCTGGAGGAAGCGGCTTTCAAGCCATAGAAAATGGGCTGCGAAAAATAGCGCTTGCCATATTTTGGGGCACAGCCCTTTTGAGTATATCAATCTTAACCGGACTTCTTTTGGTCTTTTCTAAAGACCTTCCCCCGAACTTAATTTTCATGCTCACCTTAGGTATCACGGCTGTTTTCATCTATGGTTACTTTAAAATTTAACTTATTTAACTTAATTTTTCAGAAGCTACAGCGTATTCATGTATGACATCTAAAAAATTCCCTCCAGAACTGATTCAGCTTGCCAATTCCGTAGGTCAGTTTATTCAATATTGGGGGTTTAAAGAGCTCCACGGTCAGATTTGGTGTTTAGTCTATTTATCAGAGCAACCCCTATCCGGGCAGGATTTAGCACACGCTCTGGGAATGTCCAAGGCTAGCATTAGCTTGGCAATTCAGGAACTAGTCTTTTATGAGGTGATCTTTCCGGTACGAAGAGGAAGGGGTAACACCCTATATTATCAAAGTAACCCCCACATTTATGAGGTAATTTGCCATATTTTAAAAAACCGCGAATTAAAACTGATTCATACCAGTGCTCAGGCCTTAGCAAAATTAAACGCCTTACCAACCTCCTGTCGGCCCCAACTAAACTCAGATCACTTAAAGGAATTAGAAACAATGATCTCAAAAGCCACCACCTTCTTGGAATTTTTAATCGCAAGTCAATGTCACATTGACCCTGTGATTAAAAACCCATCGACTCATCCCCCAAAGTCAGTAAAATAAAAATATGTTTACCGCCGTCATTAGTGATTTGCATTTAACCGAATCAGAACCGTTTAATCCTAAGCGACCCTATTGGAAACGTTATAAAGCCAAAGAATTTTTTTTTGATCACGAATTTGCCTCGTTTTTAATTTATTTAAATCAAAAAAGTGGGGGGCATCCGGTTGAGCTCGTTCTTAATGGCGACATCTTTGACTTTGACGCCATTATGACTCTACCCCAAGATCCTTACTATCATATCACCTGGTTGGAAAAACAGGCGGGCCTGTTCCCTCAGCCAGAACGTTCCGCCTTTAAAATGGAAGTGATCGTCAGTGAGCATTTTCTGTTCTTTCAAGCCTTAAGAGATTTCATTTTGCGTGGTAACCGCGTTGTGCTCATTATTGGTAACCATGACGTAGAACTGCATTTCGAAGAAGTACAACAGGTTATTTGGAAGGCTTTAGATTTGCCCCTTAATTACGAAAACTCCTTTGTCATCACACCATGGTTTTATATCTCCAATCAAGATACCTTAATTGAACATGGTAACCAATATGACCCCTACTGTGTTTTCGAAAACCCCGTGTTCCCTTTCGTCTATGGACGGAATTTTAAAACACTCCGCCTGCCTTTTGGGGATATGACCTGCCGTTATATGCTCAATGGTATGGGTTACTTTAACCCTCATGTGGATTCTAATTATATTATGGATTTGAAAGGATACGTCCGTTTTTTCTTTAAATACGTGATAAAAACCCAGCCCTTCCTAATGTGGACCTGGTTTTGGCGTTCAATTGTTACTATGGTTTTAGTGGTATACGAGCGCTCATTTTACAAGACTTGGCGTTCTCCCGAGACAGTGCAGGGCAGGGTTTACCAAATAGCGCAAAAAAGCGGCGCCAGCCTGGCTCAAGTTTACGAATTGAAAGAGCTTTTTGTGGAGTCGGCCACCCGCAATCCGTTACTGATTTTGCAAGAACTGTGGCTTGATCGAGCCTTTTTGTTTTTGTTAGGTATCGGTTTTGTTTTTCAAGTTTTTTTACTGATTAACCAGTTTGTTGGACCAATATCTTTTTTGTGGGCCCTCATTCCGCTACTTTTGCTGGCTCCTTTTTTTATTTTTTATAGTAAATTTGTCTTCTCTCAGGTTGGTTACTTTAAAGAACCCAACGATGCCATTTTGTTTCAAGCCGCCCGTATCTGCGAAGTAAGTCGCATCGTACACGGTCACACTCACGAAGTACGACACGAACTACGCGGTAATGTGGAATATCTCAACGCAGGCACTTGGTCACCTGCCTTTACCGATGTGGAATGTACCAACAAAATAGATACCAAAACCTTTGTATGGATTGAACCTCATTTGCCCCAACGAAGGGCCAGTGTCCAAATTTTTGAAGTCAACCACTCCCGAGAACTTTTTGGGCAAGGGCGTAAATATATTTAATTGCTCTGGACAGAGCCAACGCCTCATGCTGACAATAAAATAAGAATTAAAGAGTAAAGGGTGTTTAAAATAAAATTTTAAAATAAATTAAAGAAGACACAGCCGCAAAAAATAGCAATCTCGGGAGGATCCCATGTCTGATGTGCTGGTAGTTGCCAGTAAAATAAAGAAAATGATTAAAGAAAAATCGGGAATGAACACTTCTCAAGAAACTATCGAACGATTAAGCCAAGCCGTGGAACGATTGATTGAGCGTGGCATTGAAGCTGCAAAAGCGGATAAAAGAAAAACCGTTATGGGACGAGATATTATCGTTGAGCACATCTAGCAACTAAGCAAGGTCTTTCGAAATCAAAATACGGGACAACATACATAGCCTGATTTCCTTTCAAATGAGCCAATTCAAAAGATCCTACTTGGTGGGACCCATAGGGATCCAATGAGATATGGGTACTTTATAGGGACAAAATAGGATTTTGTTTAAAAATTAAACAGTTAAAACCCAAGGGATTCCCTTTTTATTTTGGCCTCAAGTTTGTAATTTCTTCAACAGGCAGTTAATACAAACGATGAGGCAGTATATGAACAATTCGAACACTGTTTTCCGTTGGTTTCGGTGGTTAAAAAATCGAAGGCTGTGGATATCGGCCATGGCCATCTATGCTCTTTCCTATGTGGTTGCCTGTGCTCCTGTTGAGTTCGAGCGGAAATTACCATCTTATAGGGAATACCGTCTCGCCGTGTCTGCCAACGAAGGCAAAATTGATATACTTATTGTCAATGATAATTCAGCCAGCATGTCCTTTGAGCAGCGACATATGGCCGATCGCCTGGGGCACTTATTAAATATCTTAGATAATGCTCAAGTAGACTATCGCATTGCTATGATCACCACCGATGTGGAAGATGCCAACAATCCACCTCGAGCCATTAATCAAAGCGGAGCACTTCAAAATGGTCGTCTGATCCCCTTAGGGGGTAAACCCTTTCTATCTAAGGAAAATACCCCTAACGCTCATGAGCGGCTCAATCTGTTTCGCCAGGCCCTGCAAAGACCCGAGACCCTACAATGTGAAAACTTTATCAATCAACACTACCACCAAGCTACCGAAACCCAATACCTCACTCACTGCCCCAGCCCTGACGAACGGGGCATCTTGGCCGCCCGCATGGCCATCGAGCAAAATTACCATGGATGGTTAAGGCCCGACGCTCATTTGGCCATTATTATTTTGAGTGATGAAGATGTACGCAGTGGTTTGTATAATCAGCATTCAAATTATGCCCTTAGCGCCGGAGATCAACCCCATCATCTGATCCAAGCCATCAAAAATCGTTACCCCAATAAACACTTGCGCATTCACGCAATAATTGTGAAACCAGGCGATCAGCGTTGCAAAAACATGCAAGATGCCCAAATGAATGATCGGGTACGTAGTAGCTATGGTTACCAATATCGAGAAGCAGCAATAGCCACCGGAGGAGTGGTTGGTGATGTTTGTGCTTCCGATTATGCCGATCAACTAAGTGCTATCGCGGACAACATTACCCAAAGCCTTTGGGAAATCACCTTTGCCTGCGAAAATCCTGAACCTATAAATGACAGTACTCCCATCATCAGCTTTGGAAATCAAGGACCCTATAATTACCACTTTGTTCGATCTAATTTAATCCGATTAGAAAACGGACTGTTACCCAATCAAAAGGTATACCTACAGTATAAGTGCCC
>JANWYU010000109.1 GCA_025055135.1 Pseudobdellovibrionaceae bacterium
GGTATCTAAAATATAGCGCAGGCTAACCCCCATTTCTTTGAGTAACTTAAAATCCCTATCTACCGTATCCAACACCGGATCAATAATGGCCGCTTCTTGAGTGGACTCATCCACCAAAATATAGGTGTACGTTGACGAAGACTGTTCGAATAGTTGAATGACTAATCCCATATGCTTTCTCCATCACATAAATGTTTTCCGTTTTAATTTAATATGAAATACAATAATCACATCGAACCTATCTTAAATTAAAGGGATTTCCAAATAACTTATATGATCTGAAGCAGGATTTTAAATTTTTTTAGGACTCTTCAGTGTCAATGGAGTGTGGGGGTGGGGGGAGGCCGAAAATCTTTTCATAATAGAACGCTACACAATAGATAAGCTATATAGGCTGTGTACTTTATGCTACCTTTTGCTGCCTGGAATGGGAATCCCCCCCAGGAATCAAGTAAGGCAACACCAGGTGAAAAGTAGTTCCTTTACCTTTTTGGGATTGCACCCAAATCTGACCTCCAACGGAAAGCACTGCCGCTTTTAAAGCATCAAGCCCAACCCCTCGACCCGATAAATCAGAAACCTGATCCCGAGTGGAAATTTGGGGCATAAAAATACTTTGCATAATTTCATATTCGGACATCTTTTGAGGATCTATTCCCACCCTACTAAGTTTCTCTTTCAATTTGTGTACATCAATACCTGCTCCATCATCACACAGTAACAAGTGAAGCATATGTTCTTCCTGCTCAACCCTCACAGTAAAACGACCAAATTCTTCCTTTCCTAAAAGGGTTCGTTCGTGAGGAGCCTCAATACCATGATCAATGGCATTACGAATCACATGCACTAATGCAGCAAATATGGGTTCATAGGGACTGGGCCATATTAAAATTTGACCGTTTATAACCTCAATAGGATAAACTTTTTTGTGTAACGCTCTTGCCGTTTCAAGCCAGGTTACATTCAAATTTTGCAGATAATCACCAATGGGTTCAAATAAAAATTCCAAGTAAAAAGTATGTTTTAGTTGGGATGGCAAAAAGCGATCGGCGAACTCAATTAATTTCTTCTCTGATATTTCTTTAGTAACCCCGTTAATCTCGTCAAATCGTTTTATGAATTCGTTGAATTCCATTTTAAAGTTACGGAATTTTTCTTCAATTTGTAAAATGGCCCTTTTTAACTTTTCTCTTTTTTCATCAAGAGGAAGTGGCTCAGATAAAATACCCTCAGCCATATGACAACTTTGTGCCACCTCTAACATAGAAAAGCTACTCGCCCCGCCTTTGAGGCTATGTAGTGCCCGAAATACCTCATCGTGGTCGAAGTCCTGTTTTTCCAAAAGTTCTTTTGCTTGCTGAATCCACCCTACGGCCTCCCGATAAAACAAGGCAAAATGTTTTTTGTTTTGAGTTAATTTTAATATCAAATTAGCATAGGCTCGCTCTCGAGCCGCCCTTTCTTGAGCCTCAATCAGATTGGTAACATCGGTAACAACAACCACTACTGACTCAACTTCATCCACCTCATTGCGCACCGGAAAATAGGATAACTCAATAACCCTACCTTGACTGTGTTGGTAACGTTTTGGACCAAGAGGTGCTAAATCTTCAAAAGGCAGCGATTCTTGAAAAAGAGTAGAAACCCACTTGTTAAAAGAGAGAATATCTTTAGCGTTTATTCCTAAAACCTGCGCTACAGGTAACCCTCGTGGATCCTTTTCTAACAAATTCACACACGATCGCGTGGCAATATCTAAAACCGTTCCCGACTGATCAAACATAAAAAATCCTTGTTGCAAACTGTCCAATAAGGCCTTCAATTTACGGTTCATGTGTGCCAACTCCCGTGTCCGCTCTTCCACCATCCGCTCTAAGCCCTTGGCATACTCATCAATCTGAGCTTTTGCTCGTTGTAATTCCACGATCACATCTTCTTTGAGCGACAATTCCTTTTGATACTTTTTCTGTAATGTTTCCTCTAAAGTAACATCGCGCGCAAAAACGAGAAACAATCCCTGAGAAAAAGGCAGGGGTTGCACAGTTATTTGCACCCGACCGACCCCACCAAGGGGGGTAGTAAAGGCGACCTCCTCGTAAGGAGTCGGTTCACTAATGGATGACAAATGTTTTAAAGCACTCACCGGGTCTTGAAATATAAACAATTCTGAGAGTTTTCTTTTTTCTCTTAAAATTTTGCGGGGGGTTGATTGCATAATTTGGGCAGCTGCAGGATTGAGGTAACACACCAACTCGTTAGCATCGATAACCAATGTGGGCTCAAGCAAAGAATCAAACAATGAAAAGTTTACGGGGTCCATCATATTGTCCCTATGTTAATAAGATATCGGAATAAAATCGTAAGTTTTTACTCAAATTAAATGAAGGCAATAGGGATCTCTTCCAATCACCAGACCTGGGACTATCTTTTATCCAACTCCTGTCAGTCAAAAATTAAGAATCTCAAAATATGTAGCGCACACCAACCGCGAAATCGATAAAAGCCTCGGTACGGTCAATAAGCATAAGACCAAGGGCCGTTTCCGCAAATAACTCAAATTCGTCATCTAAATCTGGTCTAAAAAAATAACGAAGCCCTCCAGGTAACCGGACTCCAAACCAAGAGCGTTGCGATTCAGAGAATATGCGGGCCCCAAGACCATAGTATAAATCCACCTTTTTTTGATCAATCTCCAAGAATTCACTGCGATATTTTAAGTAGTCGACTTGTACCAACACTCGAGCATTTTTCTCACTCAGGTTCCAACCCATCACCAAATTCCACGCGTAACGCCTGGCCAGATCCCCATTCTCCCATTTAACCGTAAGCCCAGTAGGGGCACCCACCATAACTCCCAACCCCCACCGATCCTTCGCCACACACACAGGAATCGTTCCGACCCATGAACCCAAACACATCACAATCCCAATTATTAAGCGTTTCCGAGAAAATTCCTTCAAACCTTGATACAGTTTCATGCCGATATCTTAAGTTGGTCTTACCAAAACGAGCAAGAGGGAAAAGTCCATTGACTGATTTTTCGCTAGCTCATAAAGTATCTTCAATTTCCGGTTTGGTGACATGGCCGAGGAGTCAGGCAGCGCTCTGCAAAAGCGCGTACGGGGGTGCGAGTCCCTCTGTCACCTCCACTCTTTGATAACTACTTATAACGAGTCCCAGAGTCAATTAAGGTTACTTTCTTTCCTATTGAACTATTGGCAGGCTCCGTTTTGCTGAATCTGTATGACAAAAGCAGGGGCCTTTACGGATTCCGTGAAGGCCTGCTGCTTTTCATCGTAAAGCACCAGTTGGAAGTGAGCATCAAACTCAACAAAATTGGTCCCATTATTTAAGATGGCGGGACTGTTCGGTTTGGGAACAATGGCGCTCCAACGACCATTATCACAGTGGGCAGTCTCTAGCTGAGACACTTGATTATTTCCCTGTCCCCACGGTTGGCGAACCCCCTGATAGGTGAGCCAATAACGAATGAAATTACGGCTACTGTTACCCGTATTACACACTCCACCAATTTGCACCTGATCATCAAAGCAATTAATAAAGGCTTCTGCACTAAGGACCCGTAATCCCACTTCTTGCTGCAAGGCCTGTCGACCATTAGAAGATGTATCAAACGAGTTTCCAGACAGGGCGTTAAGTCCACCAAAGTGGCTTTGCTGTGAACAGTTTTGAAAAGACAAAATGAGGAGTAAGCCGAAGCTACCCCCTAACACAATCAGGGACTTCGAAGACTGAGTTAAGATGTTCATTATTACTTATTTTAGCATAATGTGTTTCACCGTATTGATGGAATTTTTTTTCTGTCTCAACATGAGAAAAACTGGTCCATTTTAATGTGGATCAAAATAAGTCCCCAATGTTCTATCTATAATCCAATTTTGGACATTGTTGATGTTTCATGTTAAAACCAGGGCACAATATGAAAGGTAGGCGATTATTATGATGCAAATGCCCCCTAAGGAATTAAAGTGGTCTTTTCGTTCATTAAATTTAAAGCCCAGCCCTACTTTAAAAATGGCAGCCCGGGCCCAAGCCCTAAAAAAAGAGGGAAAACCAGTAATCAATTTAACCGTAGGAGAACCTGATTTTCCTACCTTTCCTGAAGCCGCTCACGGGGGTATTGAAGCCATACAAATGGGGTTAACCAAGTATACACCGGCTGCTGGTCGACCCGATTTGAGAAGTAAATTAGCACGCTTTTTATCGGAAGAGTTAGGAATTACCGTATCTGCCTCAGAGGTAGTGGTAGGGGCAGGGGCCAAGTTTCTGATTTATGCTACGTTGCAAATGATCATCAATCCAGGAGATGAGGTACTTATTCCAGTCCCCTATTGGGTCAGTTACCCGACCATGGTTGAGCTATGTGGGGGACATGCCATTTATGTTAACAGCTCATTAAACCATCATTACAAACCAACACCGGAAGATTTAGAAAAATCCATAACCAGTAGGACAAAGGTGCTTATCTTATGTAGCCCAAGTAATCCCACGGGGGCTGCCTACACCCAAGAAGAGCTTAAAGCCATCGCTCGTTGGTTAAAAACCCATCCCAACTTGTTGGTTATTTCAGATGACATTTATAATCGCCTCTATTTTCCTGATCCACAGCTGGCGCCCCACCTCCTTCACGTGGCTCCAGAGTTAGCTGATCGAACAGTGTGCATTGGTGGTGCAAGCAAAACATTTGCCATGACGGGTTGGCGCATTGGTTGGTTACGAGCCTGTGAGGAGTTAGCAAGTAAAGTAGGGGATTTCTGCAGTCAAACCACCTCCAATGCCTGCTCCATTAGTCAGAATGCTGTGTGGCGCGTACTCGATCATTTTCAAGAGCCCCTAGGGAAAGAGCTAAAAATTTTAAAAGAAAAAAAAGACATGGTAGAAGATGGTTTGAGTCAGCTTGGTTTTCAACTCATTCCCCCCTCAGGGGCCTTTTACTTGTTTTTTCAGGTGGATCGGCTCATAGAAAAATTACATAAAAAGACGTTAGGTAAAGTAACCGACTCGGTAACATTAAGCGAATATCTGTTAGAGGAGCATTACTTAGCATTGGTGGCTGGATCAGAGTTTGGTCAGGATGGCTGGATGCGTTTGAGCTACGCCGCTGCCCAATCCGAATTAGAAATGTTTCTCAATCGCTTTAAAACCTTGGTTTCCTAAAACCAACTACCCACCACCGGGTGCATGCTGGGGGGGTGCTGCAGTAGTTCCATTAAAATAAAAATAGAGCGCATTTTACGCTTGATGACCAACGCCGGATTTCACGCCACTATTGAGGCCATTGTCACCATAACGAGCGTTTAAATAGCTATAACAATGACCACTGAGCAAACTACCAATGCGGCGGTATTCACTCAAAGCATCGATATGAATGTTACTCGTTTTAATGGAGTCGGTAAGTCCACGGTGCAGGCGCTCTATGTGATGCTCTCGTAGTTCTTTTTCCATTTTGGATAGCAATCGCTTTTCCTCAATAACTTTCGGACATAAACTCTTTTCGGTGAAGGCATTCACCGCCAAAGAAGCCGTCTTTAAGCATTGCTCGTGCATCATTTGAATTTCCCGAGCCCCTTCCTCCGAAAAATTCAGTTTAAGATTAAATTTTTTAGTGGCCAGCTGAGTGAGGTTAATATCAATGGCATCAGCAGCACGCTCCAAATCGGTCAAAAAGATAATCAGGTCCATTATGTTTTTTTCAACACCCGTGGGATTTTGATTGGCATGTTCCAACAAAAAATGTTTAATCTCACGAAACAAAAAATCCACCTGCTTATCCCTCTCCCGAATCGATTCAAGAAGAGTGGAATCGTAGCTCTGAAAAAGCACAATAGAGTCACGGATCATACTAATCACAATGTCGGCAACCCTTAAAATTTCTCGCTGAGCATAGGCTACAGCTAAGGCTGGATTGGAATAGTAATTGAGCTTTAAAAACTCAGCTCCAAATGACTCGCGAGGATCTGGGGGAAAAAGTTTTTCAATAATCTTCGCCCCTTGATTAATAAAAGAATAGAAGAATCCCGCAGAGATCAGATTAAAACAAAGATGACTTAAAGCAACTCCGCGAAAGGCATTCTCTGTCATTAAAGATACTACCCACACCAAAAGTTCATGCAGCGGAGGTAACATAAAAATCAAGGCGCTAAAAAACTTGTAAAAAAAGTGGGCCCAAGCAATCTGTTTTCCAATGAAGTTACTACCACTTGCTGCCAGCAAAGCAGTTGAAGTGGTTCCTACATTGGCCCCGTACACCCAAAATAGTGCATGGTGGAAATCAAGAAGTCCGGCCTCTACCAAGCTCATAGCCAATCCCACAGTTACTGCACTGGAATGAACAAACGCGCAAAAAAGTGTAGCCACTATAAAATTGGACACCGGACTATCGGCAAACTGAGTAACCATCTGCTTTAAGAATGGATCCTGAGCAAAACCACGGGCTCCAGCCGATAAAAAACTCAGTCCTAAAAATAAAAACCCAAAGCCCATTACCGCACTCATGAAATGCCTCAGGCCAGGACGCTTGGCCATGAGCCATATCATAAATGCAATAAACAGGGATGGTAACGAATACTGGCCTAAATTTAAGGAAATAATTTGGACCGTTACCGTAGAACCAATCGACGTACCAAGGATCACCCCCATAACATTTCTTAGGCTAATCACTCGGGCGGTCCCAAGCCCAACCAACATCGTAGTAACAGCCCCTGAGCTCTGCAAAATGGTGGTAATGCCAATACCAACCAAAACTGATAGCACATTTCTCTTTTCCAAAGATTGAAAGAGCCACTGCAGCCTTTGGGCAAAAAGCTTTTGAAGGGACTCAGAGGCCATATTCATACCAAACATGAAAATGGCAATCCCACCCAAAATTAACACAACAGGAGACACACCAAAATCAACCATTCTTTTAGTATGGGAATCGTTCAAAAACTGAGTCAATCCAAACTTAGAAAAAAACTTCAAAACCCACTACTGTGAGTGTGCACCCAATAAAGTCTTTGTGACCGAACCCTATCCATAAAATGGTCGGGGAGACTGGATTCGAACCAGCGACCCCATGCTCCCAAGGCATGTGCGCTACCAGACTGCGCTACTCCCCGATAATCCGATAATACAACGAAGCGTAAAGAGCTGGCTTCTTTTTTTATCCACATTAATGTCGTCACACATTAATGTTTTTTCCCATTCTTTATGTTCTCGTTCGTGCTTAAGAGCGCTGGAAGGCTTCATTAAACACAAATGATCCCGTTTTGTCATGGGGTAATTGCCTGCCGCAACACGAACGACGAAACAACGATCTAACCAAAGGGCCTGAGACAAAGCCCTTCATAAAGATCCATCATAAAGTCCATGATTGTGAAGGCTCAATGACCATATGTTTGGATCGCTCAGAACCATCCCGGTTATTGAATCAAATCGCGAAATCGAACCCGACGAGGAATCACCTCCCCCAATTTTTTTATGCGATCCTCCTCGTATTCAGTAAAATTACCATAGAAAAAGTTGACCTTGGAATCCCCCTCAAAAACCAAAAGGTGGGTACAAATGCGATCCAAAAACCACCGGTCATGAGAAATAACAATAACCGATCCTCCAAACTCTAAAAGGGCATCCTCCAATGCCCTCATCGTATTAACATCTAAATCGTTGGTTGGTTCATCAAGTAACAACAAGTTACCGCCTTGTTTGAGCACCTTGGCCAAATGCACCCGATTTCTCTCACCGCCAGAAAGCACCCCTACCTTCTTCTGTTGGGCTTCGCCTGAAAAATTAAACCACGAACAATACTGCCGCCCATTCACTTCGCGGTTACCTAACTTCACAACATCCTGCCCATCACAAATTTCCTCAAAAACAGTCCTTTCGGAATTCAATGTATCCCGACTTTGATCAACATACGCTATGCGGACCGTTTCGCCCACCGTAATCTGCCCGCGATCCGGCTTCTCTTGTCCCACTATTAAGCGAAACAAAGTTGTTTTTCCCACCCCATTGGGTCCTATCACACCCACAATCGCCCCTCGCGGAATAGAAAAAGAAACATCATGCAAGAGAACCTTCTTTCCATAAGCTTTGGTAACATTCTTAAAATCAACAACCACATCTCCTAACCGAGGGCCAGCAGGAATGTAAATACTAAGCTCTTGCAACTTTTCAGGAGTCGGCTCTTTTAAAAGATTTTCATAATGAGACAAGCGGGCCTTGGATTTGGCCTGACGGGCCTTGGGAGATTGATTCACCCATTCCAGTTCGCGCTGAAGGGTTTTATATCGTCTTGCCTCAGCTTGTGCTTCATGGCGTAAACGCTCCTCTTTGTACTTAAGCCACGCAGAGTAATTCCCCTTAAAAGGGTAACCCTCGCCACGATCGAGTTCCAAAATCCACTCGGCCACATTGTCCAAAAAATAACGGTCGTGGGTAACAGCTATAACCGTGCCTGGAAACTTAGCCAAATACTGTTCCAGCCAATGAACACTTTCTGCGTCTAAATGGTTAGTGGGCTCATCCAGTAGCAAAATATCGGGGTTCGACATCAGTAACCGACAGATAGCTACCCTCCGTTTTTCTCCCCCTGACAAGTGCGTTACCGGAGAATCTCCGTCCGGACAACGTAAGGCATCAAGGGCCATTTCAATTTTTTGCTCAACCTCCCAACCACCTACAGATTCGATTTTTTCTTGTAATTCCCCTTGCCGAGCAATTAATTGATCAATCTGCTCTGGAGATAAATTAGGATTTTCAAATTGTTTTGATATAGCATCAAACTCCTTTAACCATTGAGAGAGCTCTCCCATTCCCGCTAACACATTTTCCTTCACTGTTAGACGTGCATCAAGTTGCGGCTCTTGTTCCAAGTAACCTATTTTAAGTTTCTTTGAAGGAAAGGCCTCACCTTGAAAATCCTGATCCACACCAGCCATGATACGTAAAAGAGTTGATTTACCCGCTCCATTTAAGCCCAAGACGCCGATTTTAGCCCCATAAAAGTAACTTAAATAAATATCCTTTAAAATATAACGCTGGGGGGGCACTACCTTGCTGACCCCCTTCATTGTGTAAATAATTTCATGAGACATAATAACCTCGAAAAAATAAGATTACACTAGCTTAACGTTTCAGCAGGATCACTAACGTTACTCATCGTGTTGGTGTTTTCTCACTATGCAACAGTCGTCAAGATGTTGTCAATTTTTGCTTGCATCACCAGGCAACTCCCCGTCAGAATTTTAAAAATGACTGAAAATGGTGAAGAAATCAAATCTCCTAAGTGGCGCGCTACTACTTGTGATCTAAAGCGCGCTTTAGCCGATTGGAACCAAATAAAGGAAGAGCGGGAATCTCAGTCCATCCAAGATCAAAAGAAAATAGCGGAACTCAAACAACGAATCGCCGAGGTGAAATTAATTTTAAAAGAATGTGGCATGGACCTTTAATCGATGGCCCAACACCCATTCATCATGAAAAATTACTTAAAATCGCCCCCACCCAATCACTTTAAGAATTGCTGGAACTTGTTTTTTTAAACAAATTTTTTAAATGAGTCATCTGCCTTTGAGCATCAAGCCCAATTTCAAAGGCTTTAGTAAACACCTTTTCTGTTACCGGACTTTCCATAATCCTACCTTCAATTTGCTTGGCCTTTTTCAAACTGGTTTTCACTGCCAAACGTAACAATGGATGTTCTATGGGTAGCTCTTCAAAATCCCCCTTCACCCAATGCTGAGCCATCTCTTCGGTAAAGGCATATGTTTTAGGAAAATGTTTTTTGAGTAACTCCTTTCCTGGAAAGTTCAAGGAGACAAAATCATGAGACGAATGAGCACCAAATTCCATTTGCTCACTACTAGTAACTTGTTCTTGTGGCCCAGAGCTTTGCTGATGGTTTAGGTTGCCCTCATGGACACGATCCTGAGCCTCGGTAACGCCATCATCGTGGGACGGACGGCGCACCTTTTCTTGCTCACTTTTTGTGGACTGATCTTGAAATGCCGTTAAATCTGGTTCATTTTGAAATGATCGACTCTTCTTTCGTGATTTGATACTGGGCATTGCAATTCTCCTTCCACCAATGAATCAATTCTTTAGTAACCAGGTCATAATCCTCTGATGCTGCGCTTTTCAACTGGAAGATACTCTTCCCCGAGGAACCCTGAACTTTTTTGATATCAGAATTGACCCGAATGTAACTATCCAACAAAAAATCTTTAAAATTGGTACACAAATAATCAAGATACTTCTGACTTAAAATTTCACGAGCATCGAAACGAGAAAACAATATTTTATAGTGAAGGCCAGACAAATGAAAATCCTTCTTGATTTCTTCCAATTCTTGTAAATGCTTTTGAAGGCCTAACAACGCAAATGGATCAGGGGTTACCGGCAAAATGATCAAATCACTGGCATAGGTAACTGCCGTATTGAGCATGGATAACGAGGGCGCGGTATCGATAATAATCCAATCATATCGATTTTTGATCTGATTCAATGGGGCCTGAACACATGTTACCCAATTGCGATGAGAACGACTTAACACCTTTTCCAAAACGGAGTTATTTAAATTGGAGGGAATTAAGTCTAGACCTTCACAAATAGGCAGAATGGTTTTTTCAATAGAAACCTTCTGATCAATAATATCCACCCATACTGCCAAATTGGGATCTGTAGCGCCGGCGGCAAACGATAGATTTGCCTGTTGATCCAAATCCACAAGTAACACCTTTAAACCCAAGTGAGAGGCGCGAATACCAACATTCAGGGCACTCGTCGTTTTTGCCACTCCGCCTTTTAACATTTGAAATGAAATTACCGTAGCAACCTTATTATCAAGAGCGCTATCGCCCAAAGGCCCTTTTTTGGTTTTTATATGTGGTTTCACATGAGCGGCATTGCCCTTACGAGATCCCCCGCTTTGTGTGGAACGTAACGAATGTGACTGCGACCAAAAGGGTCGTAGCATATTTTGTTGATGTTCCGACATAATCAATCCTTTAACGGTCGCTAGCAGTTTAACTTTTGTAAAAAGCTCCATCACGTCTTAACGCAAGGGCACAAAAACAACAAAAGCCAGCGGCCCCTGGGTATTTCACTTAAGATTTCATTGCCCAAAAAAGAACGAATACACTAAGATACGGTCCAGTAGGATTACCAAAAGAGAACAGGAGAGGGTGTGTATGGCTTCAGATAAAGTGAAACTGTCCAAAGATGGGTCTTCCATTCACTTTGTTCAATCTGAAACCATCCCAACCACAATTAAAAAATTTCGTCAAAGTCCTGAAATTGAAGGGTTCTATCGCTTCGTCTATGAAAACGACCTAAGAAAAGAGGCTTTAGAAATTTTAAACAAAATTATCCAGCAAAGAAGACAGAAGAAGAGCCAAACAACAGCAGCTGGCAAATCACAAACCCATCAGAAGAAATAAAGAAAATCAATAACTCTATTATTTTACGTATGTTACTCACTCTATCTATCTATATGGAAGGGCATCCGTCCGGCATTCGGGCATTTTTTCTCTGAACTCCTAATTTTCTCACAGTGGTAACCCATTGTCTTTGCAAAAAACATTGATTGTCGATTGCCACGTATTGAGAAAGGAGAATGAGGTGACCCAGAATTTCATCAAATTGATCCGTTTTCATCCTTGGCTTAAGCCATTTAAGCGGAAAAAACCCATTGAGTTGGTCCAAAGAAGGGGTCAAGGACTTGTGGAGTATCTGATATTGGTAGCCCTTATCGCCATTGCGGCAATAGCCTCTGTGCAATTTTTGGGACAAACCTTCCGCTACAAATTGGCGCAAATTTCTAGCGAACTGGGTGCTTCAACCCCAGGGATTAAGCGCCCCCACATGGAACCAGGGCTTACGGCAAAAAAAAATTTACGCAATCTCTTCGATCATTCCTCTCCTAGTGAAAGGGAAGAATAATGAATCACGGGACGATTAAACCCCTCACTGAAAGGATTCGCTGTTCTTTTGTGATAAGGGGCTCCATTATAATCGAGTGGATGATTCTCCTCCCCATCCTTATAGGCACCGTTGTGGGCAGCACCTTACTCAGCCAATTGTATTTTCATAAGTGGACCCAAATCTATTTTGGTGAGGAGTTGAGACAGTGCCAGAAACATCGATCTTATTTTTGGTGTTACCATTTGTATAAAAAACGAATCGATAAGACAAAATGGAATGCTCGCTAGGCACATGGGAATTAACAATCAATGGGTAAAAGCTGATTTCCTAAAACGCCGAACACAAGGAATTGTCTTGATCGGATTATTGATTAGTGTCTCGGTGCTATTTTCCTTAATGATTCTGAATTGGGGGCACTTCCAGGTAATTCAATTTGTACGAAAACAAAGATCTCAGTGTCGAACAGAACTTTTAGGCACCCAACAGCACTTAAAAGAAAAAATAGACGCCATTCTATTACTAAATCACAAATTAAGATATTTTAGGCTGCAAAAACATATTGCTGAGGGATTGATTGCTTCTGGCAAAATAACGGTCGGGAAAACCCTCTATCAACAGGCAGTAAAAGGACTAAAGTCAGTTACTCAATTACAAAATTCACTGATTCAAAAAACAGAAATGTGGTGGCAAGGAAAACTTGCCCAAATAAACCGCATTCCTCATTCTGAAAGAAAGATCTATGAAATTAAGGTAACATCTTCCGCATTTTATAAACAGCCAGCCTTAAATCTCCCATTAGTACGGGAAATACAAAATGACCCGTTCAGCGATATTGTTGTTAAACCAGAAATAGAAACTGCTTTGCATTTAATTAAAGTATGGAAACACAAATATAATTTATTACCAACAATTCCTTTTTTTGGAGGTAGCGATGGCATCTCGTTTAATCGTCCCTTTGCATGCCAGGTAGGTTTTAAGTGGGTTTCTAAGGATAAAATCGAAGTAACAGAAAGGCTAGAAACTCCTAAAGAAGTGGAAAATATTCTATTTTTTTAAGGGCCCCATGAAAGGAAAGAATCAATCAAACGGATCATTAATTCTGGAAACAATCATTCTTTTTACCTTTTTATTAAGTATTACTTTTTTCTTTCACTCAATAAGCAAAAAATTAACCTCTCTTTTGCTCCAGTATCCAGCAAACATTGGAAAAACACAACAATGAGAATTTATCAAATTGTTAAAGGGTACTATCAAAAATCACCAACCAATTTTGCGCTATTTACTAGCGCAATTATGATTATCTTTTTATTTTCGGCTGAAAAAATCTTTGAACAAATGAAACCAAGACCTCAAGGAATAACCATAAAAGAAAAAAATTATTTGGATGATATGTTACCTGAAGGTATGACTATCGTTCCTATTCAGCTAATAAACGGTGATGGATTATCATCTCTTTTCCATTTGGAGGCTCAGGTGGATTTATACTCCTTGCATCCAGTACACAAAAGAAAGCAGAAAATTTTAGAAAATGCCAAAATAATTAAGAGCCCTTCAGAAACTCATCCCTTTTCCTTAATTTTGTCAGAACAGTTAGTAACTAAAATTCCACAATTGGGGGAACCCATGTTCGCCGTATTAAAAAGTCGAAGAAAAAAGTCTACAAAACCGCGCACCGGAACTACCGGCGCAAAAAGTCGCCAAATCAATATTGGCGGAGAGGAGATTTAATCTATGAACTGTTGCTATTTTTCCTTCTGGTTTCTACTCCTGTTACTTCACACAATCACCCCCCATCATCTCCAAGCTCAAAAGGTGGATCAAACGGTCTTAGTGCGACAGAAAAACGCATCGGTAACAGCTTACTATAAAAATCTTTATTTACAACCATCCTATTTATCCCCCATTCAAGCCTATCAGAAAATGCTAGAATCTAATGACACTACTCCTGAAATGATTCAAAAAATAATACAGTTTGGTAACAATCGTAATCAAATCTCTGACACCCAGAAAGAACAGTTTTTTATCAGCATATACGAAACAAAACCCTCTCATAACTTTTATTTGTTAGCCCAAGAAGCTCAAAAAAATCATCAATTGATGGAACATACCTGGCAAGAGCAAGAAATTCAAAGCATAGAAAGTCAACTTCGCCGACTGCGAACTTTTGCTGGCGGTGAGGATTTGGTTTTGTTTATCAATGGGATACCCTGGGAGCAGGTTGCAAAAGACGAAAAACGTGAGCAATATCAAAATTGGACCATTATTTCCTCTGCCTGGGCACCATGCTCAAAAGTAGGATCAATACCAGACCTTATCCATTGGATTTCCTCATTGAATGGATGTGCCCCATGGATTATGGGGGACCGCAATCATTACTCGTGGTCGCAATTTTCCTTCTTGAAAAACTTTAAACGATCTATCTTTTGGGCAGATGAACACTATTCCGTGGATAATTGGTTTTCGCCTCAATCGGAGCTTAATCCAAACCTATCGGATGAACATGTATCCAATAAAAAGGTTCCTTCATGGATCTGGTGGGGAGCAGCGGTATTGATCTCAGCGGTTGCTCTTCATCTTACCGATCATTATCTGGTCATTGAGTATTAATCTCAAAATAAAACACTAGACTCCCTGGACTCACGTTATCATAGAAACCTTAAAGATTTTAATAAAACTGGTCGATACAAGAAAAAAAGGTATTGAGGAGGATGCATGTCCCATCAAAGCACGAAGAATGATTGGAGATTTCATTGGAGATTTCTTTTAAGCAATCATCTCGGATTATTTTTAATCCTTGCTCTCACTCTGGTTACCCATTCAGCTTTGGGAAAAAATCATGGAACGTTCATGATTGTGATTGGTCAGGTCATGGTTGAAAAGGACTCTAATCAGCTGATTCCGGCCATGGTGGGCATGAAAGTAAGTGAAGGAGTGACCGTCATAACCCAAGCCAATGCACAAGCGAAAATTGTGATGCACGATCGTAACATTATTCGCATCGGACCAAATTCCAGATTAAAAATTACCTCTTACCAAAATGACGGTGTTAAAAAAACCGCCCAATTCAATCTAGATCAAGGTCAAGTTAGAGCAATCGTCAATGAGAAATATGATGGAGAAAGTAACAAATTTCAAATTAGCACGCCAACCGCTGTAGCTGGAGTGCGAGGAACTGATTTTAAGGTAACATTCGATGTTCAAACGAGACAGACCCAAATTCAAACCTTTAAAGGTCTAGTGGCGGTCTCAATACCAAGTGGAAGTGCCGATACTTTAGGTGGTCCAATAAGTAATCCCGTACTTGTACCGGCAGGACAGGCTACTACCGTTCAGCAAGGAAACAATGATGAATTAATCATAGAAGCTCCCCGTCCTCTTTTACCCAACGAGACCAAGGACTTTGAGCAAACAACTTCTAATCAAAAAGAAGATTTAAAGGACGGTGATGCAGGAACACAGCAAGAAGCGGAAAACTCCCAAGTTCCAAAAAATCAAAATCAGACGATAAAAGATAAGAAAGAAGCAAAAACATCCAAATTTGATACATCCAATTCTAATCAAGCCTCATCACGCGATCCAGAGGCGGGTGACTCGATTTCCTCTTCAACTCCTGGTAGTAGTTTAGAGCCCCCATCGTCCCCAGATAAACCTGGAAAAGGCGATTCTATGTCTAGAACACCCTCTGACTTCAAAAAACCGGCTGGATCAGTTATGATCAAAGATAAGGATATGGTCGGTCACGAAGTGGGAGGTGGACTTCAACAGTCACGAACACCTGCGTCTATGACTCCGCCAATGACTCCTGATGCTCGACTAATTGCGAATCCCATTCAACAAAGTCCAAATTTAAATATTGTGAATGAAACAATCCGTGACCAAATTAGTAACAACAATAAAAAAGTTAAGCTCAATATTGAAATAAAAAAATAACGATATTTATTATGTGTTACTATGTTTAATTTAGCAATCAATCTTCTTTTCTTGTTGTTTAGTTTAGGAAATAAATCACTAGCTAACCAATGCCCTCCTGAAAAAAATGCAATCACCGATCTATTACACAAGATCAATTCAACTACAAATACAGTTCGGATAGAAAAGGTCACCGGTGATGTGCGCATCGTGCGTGCTGATCAGAACTCAACCAGAGCCACTCCTAAAATGATGCTCACCAAAAAGGATGAAATTATTACTGGGGATAAAAGTTCCGTTGAAATTATTGTAGGGGAAAAAAATCGCATTCGCCTGAAGCCCAATAGCCGAATATTAATTCAAGAACTAATGTATCGAATAAAAGGCCCTCGAACCATTCGCCTTTATCTTACCGAAGGATCAGCTCATTTTGAAATCATGGAACCTTGGATTCACAAAAAGGATGAATTTCAAGTAAAAACTATTACTAGTGTTATAGGCATTCGAGGAACGGTTTTTACCGTGGAAACCTCACCCAAAGGGACCTATGTAGAATGTTTTTCTGGAAAGGTTTTTGTCCGAAGGCCCAATCAAAAAAAGCCACTGAAGATTTTAAATGGCGGGGATCACATCTTTGTTAAAATGTGATCCCTTTTCAGAATCTTATGTAATTATTTCATCAGATTAAATTACCTCTTCAGATTAATAACCTCTTCAAGTAGCTGATCGGTTGTCGTGATGGTTTTGGCATTCGCTTGGAAATTTCTTTGACCCTGAATTAAATTAACAAATTGACTTGCTAAATCCACCGTACTGCGCTCTAAACTTTTGGCATAAATCTTACCACGACCTGCCCGATTGGGCTGTCCAATGGCAGCCTGACCACTATCGCGAGAATCACGGAATCTATTGTTACCCAACTTAAACAAAGCTTCTGGATTCTCAAATTTAGCTAAAACCACTTGGGCCAAGTCCCTGGTCTCTCCATTGGTATAAGCAGCACTAAGTACTCCTTCATCATTAAAACTCAAGGAAGTAATCGTTCCTGCCGCCGAACCATTTTGTTTCCACGAAATCATATCAGATTCTTTTCCATACTGCTTGGTACCATCAAGCCCCTTACCCCCTTCAGCAATGGCGTCTCCAAAGTTAAATTTAATCTGCTGATTTTGTAATGCACCTCCCGAAAAATTAATTGCCGATCGAGTTAGTTTTTGACTTTGCAGCTTGCCATCAACGGTAAATTCGAGTTCTCCTTTAACAATTTCAGTGAGTTCGCCAGGTTTTCCACCAGTAACTTCCTTTCCATCAACCATTCCTCTCCATTCCCATTTCCGATCCGCTATCTTGTTAAAGAACATCGTCAAAAGGTGCTTGTTACCTTGAGAGTCAAAAATTTCAACCCCAGTAGAATAGTGAGAAGTGTAGTAAGGATCTTTAGGATCAAATTTTTTATTAGGTTCTACTCGAGAGTCTAAATTCAGATCTAACTTTACTTCAGTGGTGGCCTTAGCCGGAATTAAAGCCCGAGGAAATTTAATATCTCCCATTTTATTCACAATACGACCTTGCTCATCAGTCATAAAACCTTGGACTCTTTGATTATCATTGGTTACCAAGTAACCCTCTCGATCAAAATGAAAGGAACCATCCCGGGTATAGGTTTCTCCATCAGACCCTCGCAAAACAAAATAGCCATCACCTAAAATGGCCAAATCGGTTACTTTTTCCGTTGAATCAACGTTACCCTGTTCTAAAATAGGATTAACAGCACCTACCTTAACCCCTCGACCAATTTGGTTTCCTCCCAAAATACCTTTTAAGTTTTTGGAAATAATATCTTGAAACTCGGCTCGAGACGCTTTAAATCCGGTAGTAGCAGCGTTAGCAATATTGTCGGCAGTGACACCCAAAGCCTGCCCGTGAGCAGTCAACCCTGATATCCCGGTGTACATTGAGGAAAGAATACTCATAGATGACCTCCATGTCTGAAAGCCCTTGCCTCCAGCAAGGGGTTAGATCAATGAAGGGCCCCCAAAAAAGGACCAGCCCTCCTGATAAACTATACAACCACTGTACTATCTATATTAGTAAAAACATTTTCCTTTAAATTGGTTTTATCCATTACGGTAACAACCATTTTGTTCTTAATGCTTACAATAAATGCTTTATTATCCATTAGAACAAGTGTATCCCTTGCACCTTTTTCTTGAGCCTTTCCCACCGCATAGTTTAAGCGATCGATTTCATCAGGTGTCAGCTGGATTCCGCGACGACTCATGCGCTCTATTGCATGATTCGAGAATTGCACACCAACTAAAGGTGACACGGTTTGATTCAGTTGTTTATTGGTTTCCCCATTTTGGCGCAACAACTGAGCAAACTCCCCAGACTTCACATCGTACTGGGGCATACGCCGTAACTCAGCACCTGAAGTTATGTGATTTATGCGCTGAGGAAGACTTGCAATACCACCCCCTTTCATAATTATTATTTCCATCCTTTCTTTTGTTACTCTTTTCTTTTCAACTCATTGTTAATTTTTTCCATCATTTCTCGCGAAATATTGGCTTGATTAAATATGTTACTCGAATATGGGTTTACCTCTTCTGGAGCCCCATCTTCTTTTATTGAGGCGGATTTATTTAAAAAATTCAAATCATTTGCAGCTCCATCAGACGTTTTCTGGTCTTTATTTCTAAGACTCGGGTCAGAAATTTTGCGCACATCCTTTAAATAAACACTTTGTTGCCCGATTAACAACACGGTTCCCTTCGGTGTAAAGTTTACCCCAGTTATGATTCCCTCAAAATCCGTTTTAACCTGTATCTTTCTGCCATTAGACCCTGTGGCCACAATTGATACCTTATACTGGCCTGCTGGTAACACTTGATCAAAACGATCTCGGCCATTCCAAGTCCAAAGGTTTTCTCCCGCCTTAAGATTGTTTAAAGTTACAGTACGCACCTCATCTCCGGCCTCATTAAATATTTTAATAGTAACCTGGTTGGCATCATTTAAGAGCTTAAATGAAATATCATGCATACGATCGCCTTGAGTACGAATAATGCGAGAAGAATCCCCTGCCACCAATTTTCCTATTAAATTCAAGCTCTGAAGCGATTCTTGAGGACGCATTCCTGCCCTCATTTCATCGATACTCGAATTAATATTCTGCAATTGCTCTAGTTGGCTAAATTGTGCTAACTGTGCTGCCATTTCATGGCTTTTTAGCGGATTAGTAGGGTCTTGATGTTTCATCTGCACCAGCATAATTTTCATAAAAGCATCTTTATCAAGCTTATTGTTACCAACTCCTCTTTTAACCTCACTTTTCATAAAGTTAGGATCACTAATTCGGTTAGCGTACTCCCCTATGTCAGAAACCCCCAAAGCCTTTAACTCATCAGGAGACGCGGCCCGTTCTGCCTGACTGGAGGAACGGCTCGTTTCTATTTTTCCGGGTTGGATACTAGTCGCTTTACCTAACGGCATCATTCCCATGGTCTCTCCTCTAACCTACTAAATTAAGAGATCTTCCTTTATGTTGTCCCACATATCTTGGAACCGAATTACGGGTAACTTCTGCTGGCCGCAGAGGGTCAACAGACGGCCGCTGCGCCGACTCTCGCTCCATATGCCAATCCTGTAAAATCTGGCTCTGACGTGCAAAGGCATTTTGCCTTTGCTCATGCAACATATCCCGTAACATCGAATGATTCATGGGATGCTCTGGAATATGGGGTGAAATTTCTGGTCCTGATTTTGAAGAACTCACCGCAGTTCCCATGACCTTTTCATCGATCAAAACCTCAGCACGTTCCAATTTCAATTGGGCCTTTTCTAGGTTCTCTCTTAAGTTACTGAGTGATTGATCAATAATTTCCCTGCTCGCTTGATTTTCGGTTACTATCTCAATTCTAACCCGGTTACCTACAACCTGAACCTTTAAATCCACTTCTCCCAATTCTTCTGGATGAAGGCGCACTCTAGCCCTCCCGCCTCCTTGATCAATAAGTAACTGGGCATACTTTTCAATTCGATTTTGATGGTCGATACCCAATGATTGGTTACCAGTTAGGGGATCAGCTCCAACACCCAACCTTTCATAAGAAGAATCGGCTCTACCTTGAACATGAGCTAGAAGCCATTGATCGTCTCGCTTAACTTGTTCCAAAGCGGCCTCTATGTGATCCTTAGAACCGATCGATGGTTTAATTGAATAAAACCGGGAGTTATATTGGTCATCAAAACTCCGAAAATCCGGATGAAAGTGCCCGTTGGGCTCTTTCTCCTTCTCAACAATCAAATCTTCACTACTCCTGGCCAATTCCGGTTGAAAATACTGATTTACAGTTGTTTTCTCCTGTTGGTTCCATTCCAACAACGGCCTAGAGTGAAAAATATGTGGTCTGTCTTCTCCATTAATCAATAGTTTTTGATTCATGGGAAGTGATGCTTCTTGCTCAGTGCGTTCAACACGTTCAAATGGTAACACATCAAAAGAAGGAATTTGGCGCCCAACATCCGCCTGCATACCATGCTTTGTCTCAATGGGATGTCCTTTGATAGGATTCTGAATGGGATGCCACCCATTATCAGATGATAAAATACCTTCCCCGTCTAGCCCCCTTTGACTTTGATAGTTACCCCGAAAAACTGGATCTTCTTGCATGAAAAATCGGCGATTTAGATGATCAATGTCAGTTAGATACCGATTTTTTTTGGCAATTTTATCAGATAAATGCTTCCAGCTATTACGCTCCGGAATGGAGAACATTGTGCCAAGCAATGAAAGATACTCTTCACTGCCCTTCTCCTTCGGGGCCTCACCCTCTTGCGAGTCCATAAGGCCACCACCTTCTGTTTCATTTTTTTCCGTCCCCTCAGTCAATGGGACGTTACTTCCGGGAGTGTGAAGCGCCAACCAATCACTAAATTCATCGTCAGTTAAAAGACCGTTATTTTGGGTAACTACATAACGGTCATTGGGTAACGCAACTCCCGGGGTCAACCCGAGTGCTTCCACCTAACCCCCTTTCTACCTTGCATTAATAACTCCTAACCGAAAACCGGAAATGCGTTCAGTTAAACTCTTTGCCTTTTCGGTTTTCATAAAGTTGAGTATGTCTGCAGCATTTTTTTTCTTCATTCTCTCAAAAATTTTAATAGCCAACTCCTCATTCATTTCTTCGAAAACCTTAGCCGCCTGAGCAGGCTTCATAGAAGAATAAACTTCCACTAATTGATCTACTCGTTTTTCGTCCTGACTGATCTGTTCAGAAAGCAATTTGGTTATATCCTCTCGCATCTTTCTAAGCTCTTCAAATTTTGCAGATAATTCTTTTTGTTGGGCCAATAGTTCTTCCTCAAATTTTTTTAACTCTTCCTCTTTTGCCTTTAACTTTTTTTCCTTTTCCACTAACACAGCTAAACTTGATTCGTCGGTCAACTCATTATGATTACGCTTAATTGATTCGGACTGCTCATTGTTAGAAGGGTTTTTTTGAGTAGATTCCCCATCTGTTGCCAAGGACGGGGTAACAAAACCCAATTGAATTTTTGATAATAAATCGGATTCCAAAATATATAAACCTAATCCAAAAAAGATTAATAAAATAGCACTTAAAATAACAACCGATTTTGATGGTCGTGAGGAAAAGGATTTTTGATAGCCGCCTTGATCGATTATTTTTTTCCGCATCAATCTCATTTTTTCATTATTATTTCGGTAACTCATCTAACCATTACTTCCTGTTTTTTTTTAAAAGCGTTTGCATAAAAATTTCATCTCGTTCAATCATGGCCTTTCGCTCTCTCTCTTTTTGCCAATCTGAATTCCAAATCTGAACCACCTTAGTTAAAATTTTCTGTTCTTTTACCTGATCGATCAAGGCAGAGCGAAATTTCTCGACTTTATCCTGTAGACTATTTGATAGTTCCTTCTGATTTTTTATGCGAAAGTCTTGGAAAAACCTGAAAAAATCTGAGTAATCTGACCATGCCGGATCCGAATTAAAATTAAAAGATTGATGCACCAAATCCTGCAAAAAGTTAAGTTTATCAGATTCTTTGTTATATTCGAACATCGCTTGTTCAAATTGAGAGCGGTAATCAAGAACACCTATCTCTTTCAATTTTATTAGTTGGTCGAAAACTTTTTTTTTCTTCATTCTAAGAGACTTAATATATGATCCAATTGATTTAATGAGTCTGAATAATGGGCATTTTCATCAAAACCTTGTTTCAAAAATTGTTCAATCTGGGCATAGTGGTCAATAATCTGGTCCAATCGATGATTTTGTCCTCTTTTGTAAGCCCCAATTTGGATTAAATCCTCATAACTCTGATACAGAGAAAGTGCGGCCTTAAATTGATTTGCCTTGTTAAGATGCTCTCGATTAACCACGTTTTTCATCACACGACTGCTACTACTTAAAACATCAATCGCAGGAAAATGTGCACGGTTGGCTAAAGATCGACTCAAGACAATGTGTCCATCGACGATGGATCGTACAGTATCGGCAATGGGATCATTAACATCATCGCCCTCGGTTAATACAGTATATAAACCAGTAATAGATCCCTGTTCGAAGTTACCAGCCCTTTCGAGCAATTTGGGTAACAGTGAAAGAACACTCGGGGTATAACCTTTTGTAGTAGGAGGTTCTCCTAGTGATAAGCCAATTTCTCTCTGGGCCATTGCAAAGCGCGTAATAGAATCCATCATCAAAAGAACATGTTTCCCTTGTGAGCTAAAAAATTCCGCAATGGCTGAGGCATAAAAAGCACCCCGCATTCTAAGCAGTGGAGACTGATCTGAGGTGGCAACCACAACCACTGATTTACTAAAACCCTCTTCACCTAATTCGTTTTCTATAAATTCCCTAACTTCACGGCCCCTTTCACCAATAAGAGCTATAACATTTACGTCAGCCGACGAGGCACGAGCGATTTGAGCAAGTAACATCGATTTTCCAACTCCAGATCCAGCCATGATGGCTATTCGTTGACCACGACCTAATGTCATAAGCGCATCAATGACCCGAATGCCGGTTTCCAACCTATCCCCAATAATCTGGCGCTGCAGAGGATTGCAGGACGATCCATATAAAAGCCATTTCTGCGATTTCCCCTGAATGTTGGCACTGTCACCATTTAAGATCTTCCCCGTTGGACTCAAAACCTTTCCCATCATGTCAAGGGAAACGTCTACATAGACGTCAGACTCTAACAGCTTAATTTGACAACCGTGACTAATATTATAAACGTTTTCAAGGGGTATCATCATTACCGTTTGATTTTGAAAGCCAACTACCTCAGCTAAAAATTTCTGAGATTGATCAAATGCTGTTATTTCTACCAACGAACCAATCCGAGAACCAGGGAGGTAGCCCTTTAACATGAGGCCTGAAACCTCAGTTAAAAATCCGTATTCATTATTTAAATGGGCTGATTCAACGGCACGAAGATATTGAGCAACATCCACATTAAGTCACCTTTGGAGTTATTTTCTTCACTTGATCGAACAAATTTTTGACTCTGGTATCAAACGTTGCATCAACGCTACCGTGTGTCGTTTTAATCAGACATCCTGTTGGCGCCAAATCAACGTTTGATTTCAAAACAATTCGCGATAAATCAATACCTTCCCAATTCAATTGACTTTTTAATTGATTAAACAAATCGATTAATTGGGGATGCAACTCGAGAATGATTTCTTGTTCATCAGAAACCTCTCTCACTGCCTGTTGTGCCACCTGTAAAACAATTTCAGGCCTTTCCTCAATAAAGTTAAGCGCTAATCTTTTTCCAATACAAAAAATCAAATCTATCAGGTGAGACTCATTCTGCTGCCATAACCTTTTTAACTGATCTTTCATCTCTTGAACAAATTGTGAAAAAACTGCGATCTGGGGCTTAAGATTATTTAAAGTCTCTTGGTAAGCCTCAACTTTTCCATCTTTCAATCCAAGTTGAAACCCCTTTTGGTACGCCTCCTCTTGAATATCTTTAAGACGCTCTAAAACCTTCTTTTCAATCTCCTCCTTTTCTTTTAACTGAAGCTGTTTTCCCAATTCCGAGGCCTGCAGTTGAAATTGGTTAATTTGAAACCCCTCCTCCCCATTATCTGTTACAATCCGAATCTCGTCTGTTACCTGTTGCGCTTCCAAGTTTGGCAATTCATAGGGAAGAACAAAGGTAGCACATTCCTCCTGAGAAATAATCTTACACGAAAGCATCAT
>JANWYU010000034.1 GCA_025055135.1 Pseudobdellovibrionaceae bacterium
TCCAACTGCGACCGGATCGGGTTGCCATGCAGGATGCCACGGCACAAATGGCTATCTTGCAGTTTATGTTGGCAGGGAAAGAGGAAGCCATGGTGCCTACTACAGTTCATTGTGATCACCTAATTCAGGCCTATCGAGGGAAAAAAGAGGATATGCGAGAAGCCGAAAAGGTGAATCAAGAGGTTTATGAATTTCTTGCTTCTGCCTCATCTCGATATAATTTGGGCTTTTGGAAGCCTGGGGCTGGCATTATTCACCAGGTGATTTTAGAGAATTATGCCTTTCCTGGTGGCTTAATGATTGGAACTGACTCTCACACGCCTAATGCTGGTGGATTAGGAATGGTAGCAGTGGGGGTTGGTGGATCAGATGCAAGTGACGTAATGGTTGGGTTACCGTGGGAAGTAAAAAATCCGAAACTGATTGGGGTTCACCTTAAGGGAAGACTGCAGGGGTGGACTTCTGCTAAAGACGTGATTTTAAAGCTATGTGGAATGTTAACGGTTAAAGGTGGTACTGATAAAATTGTGGAATACTTTGGGTCAGGAGCTGCATTTATTTCGGCAACCGGTAAAGCCACCATTACCAATATGGGAGCGGAGCTGGGAGCAACGTGTTCTATTTTTCCTTATGATGAGCGGATGGCTAACTATCTTAAAGTTACCCATCGAAGTCACTTGTTACCTTTGATCGAGGAAAACAAAGATCTTTTGGTGGCGGATCCTGAGGTTTTAGAAAATCCTAGGGCTTATTTTGATGAATACTATGAGATTGATTTATCCACTTTGGAACCTCATTTGGTGGGTCCTCATTCTCCTGATGTGGCTCGCCCCATTTCTCAAATTGCGGAAGAGGCGCGAAAAAATAAGTGGCCCGTGCAACTTTCGAGCGCTTTAATTGGTTCGTGTACCAATTCTAGTTATGAAGATATGGGTCGAGCGGTCTTTGTAGCAGCTCAGGTTCTGGAAAAGGGTTATCGTATGCCCATTCCTTTTTTGGTAACTCCAGGATCAAATCAAATTCAAAAAACTATCGAGCGTGATGGTTATATGCAGATTTTTGAAAGGGTGGGTGCTACCGTATTAGCCAATGCCTGTGGTCCATGTATTGGCCAGTGGAAAAGGGACGACAAGAAAAAGGGGGAATTAAATACCATTGTTACTTCCTTTAATAGAAATTTTAGAGGACGAAATGATGGAAACCCTGAAACCTTAGCCTTCATTGGATCTCCAGAGGTGGTAATGGCCTTGGGTCTGGCAGGGCGTTTAGATTTTAATCCACTAACTGATACTATAGAAACGGCTCAAGGCAAAATTAAGCTGCAGGCGCCGTCTGCACTTGAGTTACCAGTGAAGGGCTTTGTGTCGGATCTTGACGGTTATCAAGCGCCTTTGGGAAGTAAGGTAACGGTTCAGATTAAAGAAAACTCAGAGAGGCTACAGTTACTCAAACCCTTTCCAGAATGGTCTGGAAAGGATTTTACAGATCAATTAGTGTTAGCGAAGGTGAAGGGGAAATGCACGACGGATCACATCTCTCCAGGTGGCCCATGGTTAAAATATCGAGGTCATCTTGATCGCATTTCTGATAATTTGTTATTAGGGGCTGACAATGCCTTTACCGGGGAGATTGGAAAGGGTAAGAATGTGATTACAGGTGAAAGTGGCGTTGAATTTGCCAAGATTGCTCGATTTTACCAAAAAATGGGTCGCGGATGGGTAATCATTGGTGATGAAAATTATGGCGAGGGTTCCAGTAGAGAACATGCAGCTATGAGCCCGCGGTATTTGGGATGTACAGCAGTTATTGCTAAGTCTTTTGCTCGTATTCATGAAACCAATCTAAAAAAGCAGGGGATTTTGGCTCTTACTTTTCAAAATGCAACTGATTACAACAGGATTCAGGAGAATGATTTACTGGACATCGTCGGATTGACCCAACTAGCTCCCCAACGCCCTGTGGAGTTAGTGATCCGTCATCAGGATGGAACAGTGGAGCGCATCTTTTTGAATCATTCTTATAGTGCCGAGCAAATTCGGTGGTTTCAGGCGGGATCAGCCCTTAATTTGATTCGCAAACATAATAGGGAGGCTTAAGTGGCTCTTACTTATTCGAAACCATTGGATCCGGATTTTACCTGTCCCGATTTTGAATTACCTGTTACTCGTGGAGGGATGGTGGGGTCTCAGTTTTTCAAAAATAGTGGTCGGCCCTTTTTGATTGCTTTTATCTGCAACCATTGTCCCTACGTACAGGCCATTGAGAAACGGTTAATAGCTCTTAGCTATCTTTTGGAAAGATTGCAAATAGGTTTTCTGGCCATTAGCTCTAATGATGCTCGCCAATATCCTGAGGATAGTTTTGAACAAATGAAGGCTAAGAACTATCCATTTTTGTATGCATATGATGAAACCCAAATCGTAGCGAAAAAATTTGAAGCGGTTTGCACGCCTGATTTTTATTTATTTAACAAGAAGGGAAAATTGCGTTATCGGGGTCGATTGGATGATTCCTGGAAAGATGCGAATCTAGTAACCCGCCAAGAGTTATTAGAGGCGGCTATTCTATTAATTGCTCAGGATGATTTGCCACCTGATTTTAAGGTACATCCTTCTATGGGCTGTTCCTTAAAGTGGAAAGATGGCTAAACATTTTGTTGTCGCGGTAATTCTTGGGTTAATTGGGCTGTTTGGTTACCTACTTTATTACACCGGGTATTTCAAAGAAGTCCAGATCGAGGTGATTGGAGCTCAGGAGCTCTATTTAGCGGGAATTTTTCATCAGGGCCCCTATCATCACTTGGCCCAAAAAATTACTACAATTGAGAATTTTTTTATTTCTCGTGGCATCTCTTCCTGTGTTGAATCCTTTGGGGTTTATTTTGATGATCCCCGCGTTACTGAGTGGGAAAGGCTTCGGAGCTTTGGTGGATGTATTGTTACCCAAGATTTAGACGTCATGGGTATTAAAAAGCTTTTAGCAGAAGATCGACGTTTTTCAGAGTTGTCCCAAGATTTTCATATTTGGAAATGGTCAAGTCCA
>JANWYU010000157.1 GCA_025055135.1 Pseudobdellovibrionaceae bacterium
GGTTTGAGCCATTTTTTATTTAAAAGTCGGGAAGTCTTATTTTTTCTACTTCCTGGGTGAAGAGTGATTCATTTTTTATTGGATAACTGAGATCTTGAAGGGCATTTTTGATGCGGAACAGGCTTTCCTTTACATTCTGTGCGGTTAAGTATCCCATATGACCTATACGAATAATTTGGTCTTTTAAATGATCCTGGCCACTCATAATTGTCACTTGATATTGATCCTCCAAAAATTGTCGGAAACGATCCGCCTGGGTAACACGAAATGTGGATAGGGTTGGTGAGGGAGACTGAGTAAAGCCTTCTAGGCCAAGTAGCTGGAGGCATTTTCTTGTATGATTGGCAATGGTTTCCACCCGCTGAAAGTAATTGTGGATTCCATAATCAAGAATAATTTTAAGGGCAATATTTAAAGAGCGAATGAGGGTAACCGGTGCGCTAAAGTTTGATTGACCTTTTTTATTAGCTTCTTTTTCTGCTTTCAAATCAAAATAGTAAGACGGGGATGTGATTTTTTCGGCTTTATGCCAAGCCCTTTGAGAAAGGGAAACAAATGCCAAGCCGGTGGGTAACATAAATCCCTTTTGGGAACCACCCACAAGTCCGTCAATACCCCAAAGATCCATTGGTACATGCGTGGCCCCTAAGGCGGTGATGCCATCAACCAGCAAAAGGGCATTGGGGCAATGTTTTTTGATTAAATCAGAGATGGATTCAATGGGATGCCACACTCCTGTGGAGGTTTCGCAGGCTTGGGTTAGAATGATATTTGGCTTTTCTTTGTTTAAAAGGGCTTCAAGGGTGTTCAGACATACAGCCTCTCCCCAGGGTACCTCTAAGTTGTAAACATATGTTCCTTTTAGTCTTTGGGCCATTTTCAACCAACGCTCACCAAATTTACCCGAGTTAATGACTAAGATACGGTCACCTGGTGCTGTTGTGTTGACTAATAAGGCCTCCATACCTCCTGATCCGCTACTTGAAAGAATGAAGCAGGGCTGTTCTGTTTGAAAGATAAGGCGCAGTTGGGATAGGGTTTCTACAAAAATATCTTCAAATTGTTTGGTCCGATGATGAATCATTGGCCAGGACAGGCTTTCTCTAACCTTTGGATGAAGGGCAACAGGCCCTGGCGTCATCAAAATGGGCTGGAGGGATTGATCCGACATAAGATTAGAATTAGTCTAATTCCCATGAAGATCAATATTTTCTTCAGAGGAAAAAAAATAAATATCAATTTAAATATAAATGGTGCGAGGGTACTACCAATACTATCAATATTTTCAATTGCGATTTTTTTGTTTTTTTTGGGTCATGGGTGTGCCTATCAATGGAGAAAGACTTCCAGTCCGTTTCCTCGCGGAATTCAGATGGTAGCGGTCCCAATATTTAGGAATTTATCTAAGGAACCACAGATTGAGGTATTTTTTACTAATGCCTTGATTGCAGCATTAGAGCGTCATTCCAATGTTTCGGTGGTGAGTGATGGGGGCAATGCCCAGGGTCTGCTCATTGGTGAAATTTTAAGTTTGGAAATGATTCCGGCAGGTCGGCGTCAGGGAGGAACGTTACCGGTCGGAGTGGTTTTGGCTTCGGAATATCGGTTGGTAGTTCGAACGAGGGTCTCACTGGTGGAGGGTAGGTCAGGCCAGGTGTTACTCAGTAAAGAGTTGCAAAGGGAGCGATCTTATGTGACGCCTCAAGTGGCCCAAGTGGTGGTAAACACGGTGAACGCCCTTTATAACCACTCTGCCCGGCAAATTCATCTTGAACAGTTGGCAAAAGAAATGATGGAGGAAACGGCTCAATTACTCGTTGAGAGTTTTTAATGAGAAAACTGAGTAGTATTAATGATTTTTATCATGCCATTTCTGCAGGGAAGGTTTCGGAATCCGTTTTGAACCATCGCATTTGGCTTTTGGCGGGAGATGATTGTTTTTTTCGGCGGGAGATAAAAACCTTCTTTAAAAGGACATGGTGGCCGCCCTTTCCTGAATTAAATGTGGTTTCTTACTTTGGGGAGGAAATCCGTTGGGATCATTTAGAGGATGAATTGATCACTTATCCTTTTGCAGCCGATCACAAGTTAATTTTTATTGAATTTGAT
>JANWYU010000173.1 GCA_025055135.1 Pseudobdellovibrionaceae bacterium
TACTACTTTTGCTGTAATTTCTCTTTTGAACCCAGCAAAATCGATAATCAGATTTACTTTAGATCCTACTTCAAGAGGAGCCTCTTTTTGTGATAAAAAGGCACCCGTTTCACTGATGTTTTTTAGTAGCCCAGGCTCATCATTTCGGGAATATTTCCGACGAAACATCACAGGAACGTTGGAACGAGTTCGAGGAGCAGGCTTCCTTTCTTCATTGCGGAAGGGCTGTTGTGGGTTATTCATAAATGGCTCCCTTTTCTTATTTTCCATAATGGGATCTTCGACAATTTTTTTTAAAACATTAGGGGCACGGCCGAAGGAATGGGCCATATGATTCAACTTGAGACATTAAATGGGGTTTTAAATTGACAAAACGTATGCCTTGACTTAGGCTAAAGTCAGCATTATTTCGATGTATTGTTTAAAAGCAAGTGAAATTTAAGATAGTAATAATTAGTAATAAGTTAATAATAAGTTAATAATTTAATAAGTTGTTAGGTTTAATAAGTATTAAGCACAAGAAGAATAATTACAAAATTGAAAAGAAATGATATTTTTAATTTAAATTTAATGTAAACAAAAATAAATTTGGTTATAAGTTACAAAATTCACATTAGATACCAACCTACCTAGAAGGTATTAAGATTAAGCGACGTGAGGGCGTTTTTGCGCGTGGAGAATGGTAACAAATAAAGTTATCTATGGAATTAAAAGAATACAAATAATATCATTTGAAAACTTGAGGAAATTTTTAGTATAAAATGCAAAACAATGAAATTCATTCACTGAGCGATAATTGATGGTCAGTAACTGTGCTTTGATTAGAAATATGAAATCAATATGATGTCTTATTTAATTAATTTAATTAAGTTAATTTTCAAGGTTGAAGGTTTTTATAGGGTAACTAGCTAAAAGTTTTAAGTCACCACCATAAAAAAGGAGAGTTAAACTTGAGTAAAGATTCATCTTCGGAAGTTCCTGAAACCCCAAAGCGCAGGCCAAGAAAGGTTGTTGATTTTAATTTAGGTCATGGACCTACAGATTCAGCGACCTCCCTAAAAATGGCAAACGATGTAAACCCTAATTCAGTGAATAGTGTGATTCAGGGTCCTGTTACCGAAGGCTCGAATGAGGGACACCATGGGCTTGATCAACGGGACCAGACCAACACCCGGGCAGAAGAGGGGGTGTTGCTAGGGGAAGAGTCTCAAATCAGTGGAGAGCCTCAAATCAAAAGTGCAGAAGGCTCTTCGATTTTGAGTTCCGGTAACGAGTCTTCGGTGGAAACAGTTTCGGTTGGTACTTCATTGGCGGATGATAGTACTCAAAAAAAAGAAGGAGAGCAGAAAAAAAACGAAGACCAGGTTGCCACTGTAGGTGGGGCCCATACCGAGAAGGCTGATGGTGTTACTCAGCAAGGGGCTAACGGGAGTTCCTCACAAGTAGGGGATCTTTCGACAAAATCGGGGACGTCATCTTCTTCGGGTGCTTCTCAGAATCAAGGATATGATCGTCGCGATCGTGATCGTCATAGGGATCGATTCAATAAGAGAGACTATCGCCAAAACCACAAAGGTGATGGGGCTCAGGGTAACGAAAACGTTCAGGAAACCTACGACTTAACGGATGTAAACCTAACTGAAGCAGAGAAGTCTTGGTTATCATCTAAAGATTTAAAGAAGCGAAATATTTCGGAATTAACTGAATTGGCCACCAAATTAAAGATTGAAAATGCTGCTGGTTTAAGACGCCAGGATTTGGTGTTTGAAATTTTAAAGCGAGCGGCTCAAATTGTGGATATTCATGGATCTGGGGTGCTTGAAATCCTTCCGGAGGGTTATGGGTTTTTGCGTTCTCCCGATTATAACTATC
>JANWYU010000177.1 GCA_025055135.1 Pseudobdellovibrionaceae bacterium
CATTTTGAACAACTTGATGAGGTTTTGGTGCGCTACTATTCCCAAGGCTCACTGACTATGCTGTCTCGTAGCTTTGTGTACCAGTAGTTCCTCATTGGAGAGAAAACTTAGTATGGTTCGTTATCAGAAAATATGAGGGAACATTACAAAATGTTCCTAGGAAAAAGTTTTGTTTCAGAATAATGATTAAGTGTCGAATATCTTATTGCAAGTAGTTGGTATATTTTTGCTGCTTTTTGATTTGCTCCTAGAAGCTTTATTTGTTGTGCCTGTTACTTTTTTGTTGCTTGATGGTAACAGGTTTGTAGCCCCCTTTTGTTCCAGTACTTTAAGAAAATCTTTTACTTCATAGTCCATTTTCAATAGAGTCATGGCCGATATTAAATTTTTTATTATTGGTTTTAAGAGTTGTTCTTCATTTGTGGATAAGGGACTTTTTTCATTTAGAAGGTACTTCATTTTTTGATATAAGGCGAAAAGAACATCTTTATTTTCGGACACAAATTCTTTGCGACTGGGATCTAGAACGTGGATGATAATTTGTTGAATTTGCTGGCGAGACCAATCTGACGATGGATTCAAAAGGTCGCCGGCGTTAATGTAACTGTAATTTATGACTTCAATCATTTTTTGCTGAGTAGCAATCGGTAGATTCCTTAACTGAAAAAATCCTAGTGCGGTTAAAATGCGATCCATCTCATTGGTAGGAACAAGGTCTTGTGGGGTCTGCTTGGTGGGGATGGATGCGCCTTGTAAGTAAGCGGCTAAGGCGTCCAGTCTCTCGTCTACGGATATGGTTGGGTTAAAAACGACATCATTCACTAAATCTCTAGAAAGTTTTGCAAAACTAGGCTTTAGTCTAACTAGGTCGCTGTCGTTGTTATGAACCGTCCACTGTGGCTTGAATGCATATCCACTCAAAAGTGATATTACTACCGAATAAAGATCATGTCTTTGGGTTTGGCCAATAAGGGACAGTATGAGATCTATAAAATTGTGGGCTCTAAGTACAGCTAATCCAAATTCTGATGGGGTTGGCCAATGGTCACCGTTGAAATAAAGAGCGTATTTTAGTAACTTTTTGGGTAGGATACGAAAAGTGTCGATTAATTGTTTCTCAATCCCCTCTTTTGTAAGATCAGGATAGCCATAGTCTCTAAATTGATAGTAAGGAGAATAAAAATAATAAAGGATCAATAAAAAAATTTCCACATTTCGAGTATCGAGATGATCTCTTTGATATTTGAGTGCGATGGGTAGCTCAATAAGGAAAATGGCAAGTCGATCTGGCTCCATGACTAGTTTATTTGCAAATGCAAACTTTTGATCAATTTGGTGGTCAGAGTTAAAATAACTAAAATGCCGCATGATTTCATCAAAAACCAGTTTTGGGTACCAACTATCGGGAATTTGATTGAAAAAAGAGCGTTGGTTTTCTGGATTAGCAGTGGTAGGGGTAGGATAAGTCGCCATCAATTGAAAAATAACGGCCCAACCCATTAAATCCATTACATAATTTTTATTTTTAATCATAAAAGTCCTCACTGAGGTGAGGGAGATTACACCTGTAAGACGGCTGTGGGCAATGCATTCAATGAAAATGTAAATTATTCAAGCTTTTTCTATTATAGATTCAGGTAAATGGGGAATTTTCTACACAATTCGCTGACTTCTTTTTTAATTTGGTTTTTCAAATCATTGTTGAGAGGTTGTCGTAAAATGCGGCTGATCCACACTGCAATTTGCTTCATTTCCGCTTCTTTCATACCTCGGGTGGTTAAAGCAGGAGTACCTAAACGAATACCGCTGGTAACTGTGGGAGGGCGGGGATCATTTGGAATTGTATTTTTATTGACCGTGATACCTGCTTCTCCCAGAGCCGCTTCCGCTTCCTTTCCTGAAATTCCTTCTTTGGAAAGATCGATCACAAGAAGGTGATTGTCAGTTCCGCCAGTT